>CAZFDX010000695.1:0-13804 GCA_964518325.1 uncultured Alcaligenaceae bacterium
CTTCGAGGTTGTCGATGCGGACGATGACGATGAAGGTGAGGGTGACGAACCGTCCGATTCCGAAAAATAATCTCCACTTTCGCAACGTGGCCCTAGGGGCGATCTATTCGGGTAATTCTCGGAAGATTTGCTCGAAAATGTGCTGGCATCGAACGAAGACCGGCACCAAATCGGGGTCGAACTGCTTTCCTGCACTTTCACAAATCACTTCGCAAGCATTGGAATGACTAAAGGCCGTGCGATACACCCGATGGCTACGCAGTGCATCATACACATCGGCCAAAGAGGCGATTCGTGCGGGCAAGGGGATCGATCGGCCCGACAATCGATTGGGGTAACCTTCGCCATTCCAATGTTCGTGGTGCATCCGTGCGATGGTGATGGCCATTTGGAAAAAGGGCATCTGGCCGGGTTGCCGGCTCCCGATGCGTTCCAACAGATCGGCCCCTAATGTAGTATGGGCTTGCATTAATTCTCGTTCATCTGCAGTCAGTTCCCCCGCTTTGAGCAACAGGTAGTCCGGCAGGAGCAAATGCCCCACATCCATTAACGGAACCCATGTTTCGAGCAGATTAATCATCTCGGGGGTGATTTCTGTTTTGAAGACGGGTTCTTTGCTCGCTTCGGTGGCCAAGGTTCGGCAGTACCGTTGTAATCGCAAGGCTCGCGACCCGCTGATGTAGTTCCGTTCTCCGATCAATTCCGAGATCGTTTGCATCAAAAAGTCTCGGGTTCGGACCAACTCGGTGTTCAAATAGGTCAGCGATTTTTTCAGCCGTTCGTTTTCTGCAATTAGGCCTTGGGCTTCATTCCGCGTCAGATCGACCACGGCCTTGGCTTGGAGATTGGCACGAACCAAGGTCAGGAGTTGCGCCGAGGTGAACGGTTTAGAAACAAACTCATCGGCCCCGAGTAAGCGCATGAAGGTCAGATCGGCCGAGTCGCGCATCCCCGACATCATCACGACTTTGGCGTTTTGGTGATTTTTTTGTTCGCGTATCTTTTTCAGAATATCCGCACCGGACATATCGGGGAGTTGGTAATCGAGTAACACCAAATCAAACGGTTCCCCCTGCAGATACTCCAGAGCTTCCCCCCCATCCGAGGCTTCCACGCATTCCATACCGGCTCGTTGCACGGTTTGGCTGCACATCATCCGGACCGTAGGAGCATCGTCAATCACAAGGACGCGATGTCGTTTGGGGGCTTCGGGTTCTTTCTTTTCAATTCGGGCTTCCGGAACGACGGTGGGTTCATTGCTGGGGATAAACGACAGAAGCATTTTGAAAACGGTGAGGGCATCTTTGGGGCGATCCTCAGGGTTTTCATTCATGAGTTTGCGGACCAGTTCTGCCAACTCGTCGGGAACCTCTTTGCGATAGACCTTGATTGGGACCGGTCGGCGATTGGTGCGTCCTACGGCACTTTCCCCCATAGGATGTTGCCCTGCCAAGGCCCAATACAAGGTGCAACCCAAACTATACAGGTCGGCCCGTTCATCCACTTTGCGAGCATCTTTGGCCTGTTCAGGGGCCATGTAGCCGACGGTTCCCAAAAGCATGCCGGCCTCGGTGATCCCCTGCCTTTCCGTCTGCCGTGCTAAACCAAAATCCAATAGCTTGGCACTTCCCCGAGCGGTTAAAAAGATGTTCGACGGTTTAATATCGCGATGGATTAATTTCAGCCGATGGGCCTCGGACAGTGCATCGGCGATTTGGGAAATCCACCGACAGGCATCCCCTACAGGAAGCGGCCCACTTCGGATGACCCGATCTTCTAGGTCTTCGCCTTCCAGATATTCCATCACGAAATAGGGAACACTAGGTTCCCCTTCCGCCGTGGGTTCGATCTCGCCGGCATCAATTGCTGTGACAATATGCGGATGTTGTAACTGAGCCACCGCACGGGTTTCGCTCCAGAACCGTTGCAAAAGCCGATAATGACCGGCAAAACCATAGGCTAAAACCTTCAATGCCACGGGGCGTTGTAAGCGGATTTGTTCTGCCTTGTAAACTACGCCCATTCCACCGGCCCCGAGCCTTTTCAGAATCCGGTAGTTGCCGATCACTAAACCATGAATGTTGCCTGCCCGTATCCGATCTGCCTGATAGGTGGTGATAATTTCTCGTTGTAATAGCGCGGCTAACAGGTCCTCTAAATTCGAGTTGGCTAAGTTGTCTCGGACTTCTGGAGGGATCGACTGCCACGCTTCTGCAGAAATAATGTTTTGCTCGATCAGCATCTGCACATGGCCGCCTAAACTCAAACTCCCTGGAATAGGGGTCAGCCCAGCCGATCGAAACGCCGGTGTCTTGGAGGACGCTAATGGGGGACTTATCGGAACCACGATGGTTGAAGATTTCAAGAGTTCTTCGCTTATTGGGGCTAACGGATCATTTAAAAATCCTGCATCCATGACGCCGCTCGATCAAATCATTTTGTTGGGGGGTCCACTCAGAAATAAACCTTAGTTCGTCGCTGCAGATGAAGACTTGGGATTCGTTTGAATTACAGAAAGCTAATTTCTACTCCGAGTGCAAAATTGTTGCGGCACTAAATGGGACCCCGAGAGAAAATTTCTCCTCACACCAGAGGAGACATTGTTAAGGGAAGTGATGACAGAGTACTGTTCCGAAAAGAAGAATAAATAGCTTGTTGCCTTTGCTGTAGCCAAAATCACCGGCCTTGTGATGATCGATAACGTGTTCAGAAAAGTAGAAGGAATTGGTTGTTCCCTTTTCTCGAAATGGGAAGGGGAGTGACGCTCCTTCTTGTGTGGCAGGGGATTCGCAAAATTCGCCCTAAGGCTGAAGGATCGGCAGCACATAAGGCCCTTTCGGAATGACCGCAATTTTGGCATCCTCACCATATTCTTGAAGGCAATCTGCCACGGCCCTTTCCACACTTGGGGCCACCTCGACATAGCAGCGTTCCAAAACCTCTTTGGCGATCCCTTGGGTAACGACCTTCACCCGACATTTTTCCCGTACCTTAGCGAGTTCTTCTAATTGCCATTGATCCATGACAAAATAATCGGTCTCCATAATTCTTTTTTTGAATTGAGACAAATCGGGGTTTTCTCTCATGGTTTGTTGAAATTCCTCGCTCCCTAGCCCCTGAGACAGGCTGGCGGCGATGAGGATCGTGCCTCCTTTTTTGATGATGGGTAAGGCTCCGAACATCCCCTTAATCGATTGATAAAATGTCGTATCCAAGGGATACCCCGCCGAACTGGTCACGACAATTTCCACGGCTTCGGGGATAGGTGCTTTGACGATCTGTTCACAGTATCGAACGCCTTGCTCCCATGCTTGAATCATGTCACCGGCCCCCAGCCATGTGATTTGTCGGGCTTCATCAATACACACGTTCACAATAAAATCGCACCCTGCCATCAAGGCAATACGGGTGTTTTCTTCATGTACGGGGTTACCCTGCACAATCCCGTTATCGGCCTTGGGATGCTCCAGAAATTGGGGGCTATGCCAACGCTTAATGGTCTCGAACGCAGCAATACCCGGACAAATCAACTTGCGCCCGCCGGAGTAACCTGCCATGAAATGCGGTTCGATCAATCCCGTGGCGATTTTCAACTCGGCTTGCAGGTATCGGCTATCGATCCATGCGGGGACCCCGTTCGGCGTGGTGCCAAGATAGGTATGTTCCTGAAGGTTTTTGCCGTTGTGATTTTCGATCCGATAATTCTGAACGATCTGTTCCCCCACCATCTCCACTAATTCGGCCCCCTCGTTGGGGCGGTGTAAACCGGTGGCAATAAGGATCAGGATGTTCGCACGGGGAATGCCCGATCGTTCCAGCGTTTGCAATATCGGTGGGAGCAGGATTTGATTCGGGACCGGCCGCGTGACATCGCAAATCAGGATACAAGCCGAGCGTTTTCCTTGCGCCAAGGCCGCTAAGGGGGCAGTGCCGATCGGATGGGCCAACGCTTCCCATAGGGCCTGATGGGGATCGGCGAGGGGAACCGTCTTTTGGAGATTGAGTGGTCCGACCAAATTCCGCTCCGGAAGCTCCACTTCCAAACCCCCACGTCCATACTCTAATTTCACACGCATAACATTTTCTTGCCTGTTTAGGTGCTTGCCATTATTGGCCTAAAATCGTACACTCCCTTTTTACAAAAAGATTGTGCCTGCGAGACAGGCTTTTTCAAAGGATCGGTCGAAAACCGAGAGATTTTATGTCGATTGATAAATCGCTTCGACGCAAACGCGGTTCTGCCAGTGACCGCAGCGTTTTGACCCGTGCCGAACGCATTCAGAAATTAAAGGAATCCGACAAATGGACCGAAGGTCGTAGCCCCTTTGGCCTACCCAAGGTCCGCGTGCAAAAAATCTCTTTGAAGAAAGCTAAGAAAGAGAAAACCGAAGAGGAACCCAAAGACAAGAAGGCCGCCAAGAAATAATTTCCCTTGGAAAATTCTGGAGCCTGATCCGTTTGCCTCTTTCGCTTTTTCAAAACTGAATTCTTGCTCCTGTTTCAGCATCGACCAACCTTCACCCTACCTTTCTAATGATTGTTCCATTCTTACTGGAACAATCATTAGGGTATTGGGTTGGTCCTACCTATGGGATGAATCCCGTAGGCCGATTTCCGAATGGTATCAGCAACGGGAACTTTTACATCGTGATATTCATTCAAAGGATGTGCTGGGAATACGGAGGAAGAAAGGTATTTCAGTCGGGGCGTTAGGACTCTTCTAGGTAAGTGTAGCCATCCATCCCCGATTCATAGAACCGCATGAATTGCTTCGCTTCCTTGGCAGACACATTCCCTGCACGAACGGCCCGATCCACATCCTTCCGCATCCTTTCGATGAGTTTCTCTGCCGAGAATTGGACGTAGTGGAGCACTTCGGAGACTTTGTCCCCTTCAATAAAGTCATCGATGTGATAACTACCGTCTTCATCGATATTGATATGAACGGCGTTGGTATCCCCAAAGAGGTTGTGCAGGTCGCCCAAAATTTCTTGATAGGCCCCCACTAAAAACGCTCCGAGGTAATATGGTTCACTCGGGTCATACGGGTGAAGGTCCAACGTACTGCGAACATCTCGACGATCGATAAATTGATCAATCTTTCCATCGGAATCGCAGGTGATGTCGCCGAGAACGGCCCGCCGTGTGGGTTGCTCGTCGAGGCGATGGATCGGCATGATGGGGAAGAGTTGTTTAATGGCCCACGAGTCGGGCATTGATTGGAACACCGAGAAGTTACAAAAATAGGTGTCCGACAACATGGTTTCGAGATTTTTGAGTTCTTCGGGAACATCCCCAAGGTCCCGCACCAGTCGTTGCACTTTCCGGCCCACCGCCCAGAAAAGTCGTTCTGCAAGGGCGCGTAATTCGATCGACAAATAGCCCAAGCTAAAGAGATTCAGCGTCTCTTCCATTGCTTGAACCGAATCGTGATAACCTTCGAGGTAGTTTCTCTTGTTCAGGTCCCGATGGATCGCGAATAGATCGGCGATCGGTTGCGGGGCATCTTCGGGGATCGACACGGGCGCATCGCATTTGTCGAAATTGCTGGTACCGAGGACATCGAACACAAGGACCGAGTGATAAGCAACGACGGCTCGTCCCGATTCACTAATGATCGTCGGATGCGGGACGTTTGCTTCGTCGCAAACCATTTTAATCCGGTACACCACGTCGTTGGCGTATTCTTGCAAGCTGTAATTCACGCTCGATTCAAAATCGGTTTGCGAACCATCGTAGTCGATTCCCAACCCCCCACCGACATCGAGTAATCGCAGGCCGGCACCAGCTTTGTGCAATTCGACATAAACACGGGCAGCCTCGGTGAGGGCATCTTTGACCTTGCGGATATTGGTGATTTGGCTGCCCAAATGGAAGTGGGTCATTTGGAGGCAATCTTCCATCCCGCGAGCTTTGAGATAATCCAATACCTCAAGAACTTCGGTAATGGTCAGCCCGAATTTGCTGCGATACCCTGCACTCGAACGCCACCGCCCCGATCCCCGAGAGGCCAACTTGACGCGCACACCAATCACGGGGCGAACATCTAAATCCTCTGCGTGCCGAACAATCGATTCCAACTCAGAAAATTTCTCGACAACGGGAATGATGTTTTTGCCAATTTTACGGGCCAATATCACCATTTTGATAAACTCGTCATCCTTAAAGCCGTTGCAGATGATCGGTGTTTCGTTGCCATTGGTGATGGCCAAAACCGCTAAAAGTTCGGGCTTGCTCCCTGCTTCGAGACCAAATTTGTAAGGTCGGCCAAAATCGAGAATTTCTTCGACCACATGTCGTTGTTGATTGACCTTAATAGGGTAAACGCAACAGTAATCCCCTTGGAAGTCGTACTCCTTAATGGCCTTATGAAAAGCCCCTGCGATTTCTCCGACCCGATGACGAAGAATATCGGTAAAGCGAATCAAAAGCGGGGTGGCATAGTCATGATCCCGCAGTTCATCGATCAATTGTTTCAGATCGATGCTTTGGTCCGCTTTTTTGTTCGGGTGAACCGTAACGTGCCCTTGTTTATTGATGTTGAAATATCCTTGCCCCCAGTGGCGGATACCGTAGAGATCGGCGGAATCGGCGATCTTCCAATTGCGAACGGCATCAGGATCAGTAGACCGTTCGAGGGTTTTGCCCATCAAAGTGCCTCAGCGAATTTATGAAGTTTCTTCATAGGTTTGGTGGTAAATCGAGTTCACACAACTCGACCTAAATTTCATCAGTATCCGATCTTACCAATTTGGTCAAGAAAACACTACGTCGAAAGTGAAATTTATGGCAATTTCTCTGGCACGATGGACAAACTCTATCGAGTTTTTTCCGTGTTCATTCCGCTTTCACTTCGGGAGGGTTTTGAATCACCTGTTCAGCCGCCCAAGTTTCAAGCATTCCTCCCCTCTCATAAATCAACTTGTCTTCTTGCCTCCGCAACGATTCCTCGCCTCTCAGCAACCTTTCTGCTTGACTCATTTTGACCTTGCATATTTTGGACCCTTTTGGGTAAACTCCGCAATTCAGTATGTTTCGTAGGTCCACAAGGGGCAAGGGAACCGTTGGCAGACAAAACCTCACGATTGATAGCGATGGCCCTCAGCCGTGCCGCCTTTGAGCCAGAGGGGTTTCCTCTTTTTAGCACAAAGAGCGAAGAAGGTTTATTCGCGAACACGGCCCCCGCCCGACTCGCAGCTGAAAAATGTCGGACCGAGGGGTTGCTGGAAATCTTCACGGAAACCCGAGGCAGGCAGACGCGGGAAATGGCTCGATTAACGCAAGCGGGTCAATTGTATTTGTGTCAATCGACCAATACTCGCGAAGTTCTCGAAGATTTTCTTCGTGCCATTGAAGGGCGCGAATCTCAACTGCAAGACCTGATTGAGCAAACCCAAAAGTTATCGCAAAGTTTTGCCGGTGTCCGAGAAGTTTTACTGAAACTTTCGCAAACTACGCATTCCACAAATGGGAACAAAACTATGACCAAAGGACTGGCCATTCCGGAACGTCCGCGTGCCTCTTCCGCGAGCGATGAACTGATTGCTGACATCAAAGCCCGTTTGGCGGAATGGCATGCCCAACCCCGTTCGGGTGAAGATTATCCCCTACCGATGCTTTATCGTTCCTTGGAACAAGCCGGTCGGGTGAGTATCGGCGCTTTCCATGATGCGCTCCGCCAGCTTCATGATGATAACCTGATTTATCTTCATCCTTGGACGGCCCCCCTGTATACCTTGCCCGAACCGGCCTTTGCTTTGTTGGTGGGGCACGAAGTCGCTTACTATGCCAGTATTCGTTAATCGGCCTGAGTTGAATCTGCTTTCTTGTCTTTGTTTGTTTTTGTCTTGAACAGGGAGGTTCACATGACGACTGCAACCGTGCCTCACACCCGACCCGAACGGGTTCTTGATGGCCTTCGCCGCTCCGGCAATCCGTTCCGCAATTATTTTGCCCGTAACCCCGATGATGAAGTTTGTGCCCGATACCACGTCCCCGAACTGTATGCTCAGGAACGTCAACTGCTTCTGAGTGTGGTCGATCTGTATCGGTACGATCCCACGACTCATTCCGAAGTGGTCCCCATCCTTGGGAATAAAGGGGCCGGCAAAACCCATTTGCTTCACTCCATCAAGCATGGGACCGATGGCGCTTGGCAAATGCTGGTGACCCCCGGCGTTTACCAAAAAGATGCCGATTTTCTGGAATATCTGCTGTTCCAAATTATCGATACCCTCTTGGGGGGGGGGAAACAACGGGGGGTGCGCCCCCTCGATTATCTCGGCGAAAATGTGGTGCGACGTTTGCTCGGCAATGCCCTGTTATCCCTGAACAACGAGGAAAAACTCGATCTGTTCCCCGTCGGTGGCCTGGCCCGTTTTGGTCGCAAGTTAGGCTTAGGGGTGACCCAAGCTCAGGAACGCACTCAATGGCTAGTCGAGCAAGTCGTCGGGCATGGCACTTTGGGGAAAGGGCTAATGCCTTTGCATCAGGCCCTGACCAATTCGGGTTTGCCGGTCGATCAGGCCTTGAACCTCATCGAAAAATACGTCGATAAAACCGAGGCCCACAATGCCGCAGGGTTAATGCGACGCGAAGTTTACAAAGGTTTCTCTCGGGCGTATTTGCTCAAAGACGAGGCCAAACTCGCCGATTTCTTGACCCATGATTTCGTGGAAATGCCCTTCCAAGTTCGACCCAGCCGCCAAGATTTGGTTCTCGGCTTATTCAAAGTGTTGATGGAAGTTTTCCGAGCCTTGAAGATACCCGTCGTGGTGGCCTTCGATCAGCTCGAAGATTTGCTCCTTGCTCGTCGCAGTGATGATGCCCACAAGACCGCAGAAACCTTTTTTGCGGGGATTGTGCAGGTCATGCATCAAATCGATGGCCTATGCTTCTTGATCTTTGCCGAGCGGGGCTTGTGGAATCGCTTTGTCCCGTCGTTGGATGGTTATATTCAGGATCGTTTGAATAATCCGGTCCATGTGCCCGGCCAAGGCACCATTAAGGCCCTTCGTCTTGAGGTTCCCTCGGTCGAGTTAGTGCGACGGGTGATTGAAGCTCGTTTGAGTAGCTTGTCTCCCGATGTGCGCGAGTTCAACCTCGACCCCTTATATCCCTTCACCGAGGAGCAAGTTCGGCGGATCGCCCAGACCGAACCCACCCTGCGGGATATGCTTCAGCAATGCCGACATTTGTTCGATCATTTGGTTTATGGTCAGGAGTCGATCGAACCGATCCCCCCTGCGATGACCCCCTCTCGGCAAACCGAATCGGAACGGCCAACCGAATACCAAAGCGAACTAAATCATCGAGTCGGATTGACATTCCCAAGCGAACTCCCAAGCGATCTGGATCATCGAAGGGAGCTGGCATCCCCAAGCGGACTCCCAAGCGATCTGGATCATCGAGCGGGAAGCGAATCTCAAGGCGAACTCCAGACCGAACCGGTGAATCGAATGGTCGAAGCCGCCTCGCTGGGTTCGATGGAAGTGATGGCCAGCCCCGATGTTCCGCCAGTCGGTACCGAGCTACCCCGTGTGCCGTCCTCTGGCCCTGCATCCAGTGGCGGGCTTTCGACCCAACAGATGATGGAAATTTGGGCGCAGGAACATCGCTCGGCACTGCGGAAATTACAACCCGATGGCGCTTTAACCGGCGCGACGCGCGAACTGCAAGCGGCCTTGGGGACCTTCTTACAAATCTGTCATGAACATGGCGTCAAGGTAGGCCCTTGGCGATTGCAACACACGGTGGCCGAGTATACCTTTGGTGAGCATCCCACTTATGGGGTTATGAGTATTGCTCACTGGGCTTGTAAGGATGCGCCCCCTTGGAAAGTGGGTCTGGGGCTATTCTTGGCGAAAGGGGCCGGCAAACCCAAGGATTTGGAAATCAAACTTTCCAGCATGGGGAGCGAACCCAGTGTCATCGATCATTTGATTCTCTTACGTCCCGAAGATGATTTGACCCTGACCGGCAAAAGCAAAACCATTTGGGCAGAGGCCGAGAAGAAAGGCCATCATGCTCGACTGGAACCAATGTCCTTGGAAGAATTAGCATTGCTGTACAGTTTCCCCCGCTGGTTGGCTTCCGTGAAAGAAGCCCTGCCGGAAGGGCAACCTTTACCTAATCTCGCCGACCTGATTCAGGATACCTGCGAAAAATTATTGGAACAGGTTTGCATGCCCAGCCAAAACTAAAGGACCCCTTCCCTTCTCCTTGAGGAAGATTCGCCCTCCATGCCTGAATGCAGGATGGTTTGCTGCCCCCCCCCCCCTCTCCTTGGGTTCCTGACCTTTTCCCTTCTCGCCGCAAACAAGAAAGAAAGGCCAACCGATCCAGCGAATCAACCACCACGACAAAATTCCTCCCTTCCGCTTGAATGAAGGGCACTTCCTTTTTCTGGGCCAATTCCTATCTCAATTGTTGTTATCGATTTCTGAACCTTGGGTTGGTTATGTGGGCCAAATTCATCTGCATCGACGGGCTTGATGGGCTTGGCAAATCCACCCAAATTTCACTTCTACCGCCTTGGCTCGAATCGTTGAAATTGTCGTCCATTTTGTGCTTCGACCCTGGAGGCACCGCGTTCGGGGGAACCCTCCGCGAGATTCTCTTGAAGTCGAAAGAGCATTTAGCCCCTCGTACAGAAGCGTTGCTTTTCATGGCCAGCCGTGCTCAATTGGTCAACGAGATTATCGAACCGGCCTTGCAAGCAGGGAAAATCGTCCTGTGTGATCGATTCACGACCTCGAACATCGTTTACCAAGGGTATGCCAGTGGATTGCCTTTGGAGGAACTTCGTGCTGCGGTTCACTTCTCTGCGGGGGGCTTGCAACCCGACCTGACGATTATTCTCGATGCCCCTGTAGAAGTGGGATGGTCCCGTCGGGGGAAAGACCCCGATCGGATGGAGAGTCGGGGCAAAGATTATTGGCAAAAGGTTCGAGACGGCTTTTTGACAGAAGCCAAACGCGAACCGGATCGATTTGCCATTGTTAATGCGAACCGATCGTTAGAGGAAGTTCAATCTGAAATTCGTCAGACTTTGCTACAGAAGTTCCAAGACTGGGGTCTCCCCATTTCCTAAAGGGTCATTCAAGGTTATGCGTGTTTTACACTTCGATTGCTTCAGCGGAATCAGCGGGGATATGACCTTGGCGGCCCTGATCGATTTGGGGGTTGATGTCAACATCATTCGACAGGTGTTGGCCTCGATGGAGTTGCCGATTACTTTGGAGATCGAAAAGGTCAAACGCAACGGGATCGCAGCAAACAAAGTGAACGTTATCGCCCCCGAGCAGGACGAATACCGATACTTGGCCGACGTGGAAGCGATTCTCGATCGGGCCGATTTAACCGCCCCCCAACGGGATTTAGCAAAACGTATCTTCCGGAAACTCGCCGAGGCCGAGGCCTTTGTCCACAATATGCCCCTTGAGAAAGTTCATTTTCATGAGGTCGGGGCGCTCGATTCCATCGCGGATATTACCGGTGTGGCAGTTGCTTTGGACCTGCTGAAAGTGGATCGCATCACCTCACGCTCGGTCCCCACAGGCAAGGGAACCGTACAATGTGCTCACGGGAGAATGCCAATCCCTGCCCCTGCGACGGCCAAACTCCTTGAAGGGGTTCCCTTGGCTCAAGCCCCCGTCAGCGGGGAACTAACCACACCCACAGGGGCAGCCATCCTCGCCACGATCGTTCAGGAATTTACGGACCAACCCACATTCCGATTAGAACGCATCGGTTGCGGGGCAGGAACACGGAACCCCATTGAGCTACCCAATATCCTTCGGGTCTTTTTAGGTCAAACAAACGAATCAACACTCTTTGATACGATCGTTCTCCTCGAAACCAATCTGGATGATGTTGCTGCCGAGATACTCGGCTATACCCTAGAAAAATTATTCCAAGCAGGGGCCGCCGATGTTTTCACCATTCCGATTGGGATGAAGAAAAATCGCCCCGGAGTGCTATTATCGGTACTCTGTAGCCCCGCCTTGGTGCCGCAGTGCGAAGAAATTCTTTTTCGAGAGACGGGCACCTTCGGGATTCGCAAATGCACTTACCAACGCTCGGTTTTAGCCCGCGAGAGCCTCACCTTGCCGACCGCATGGGGTGAGGTGCGGGTCAAACGAGGTTGGCGGGGCGACTTTCAAATTCTGACGCCAGAATATGAAGATTGTGCCCGAATCGCCCGAGAGAAGAACCTCCCCTTGCGTGAGGTTTATGCGGCAATTACTCAAGAAATCACCCGTCGGGGGGGGGGATGAAATCCGTAAAATTTCCCTTTTCTCTGGGAACGAGATTCGTACCTTTATGAAATTGATTCGCATTGCCATTCGCAGGTTGTAGGAGAACAATGGAACTACCCACAGGATTTCGATTTGCCGGCGTCCATTCGGGTTTACGAGCCAACGAACCGGGCCGGCTCGATTTAGCCCTCATCGTCAGCGATATGCCCGCAACCGCTGTGGGCGTATTCACTCAAAATCGGGTTTGTGCTGCCCCCGTTCAGGTTTCTCGGCAGCGGGTTCCTCAAACGACGGCACGGGCGGTGATTGTGTGTTCGGGAAATGCCAATGCCTGTACGGGCGAGCAAGGAATTCAAGATGCACAACGAATGACGGAGTTAGTGGCCCATCATTTGGCTTGCCCCAGCGAACAGGTATTGGTTTGCTCCACAGGGGTCATTGGTCGCCCGTTACCGATGCCCGTTTTTGAGACAGGAATTCCGCTGGCCTTTGCCGATTTAGGAACCGATACCGCTGCATTAGAACGAGCCGCCTCGGCGATTCTCACCACCGATACACGCATCAAATTAGCGGAAGCCACTTTGAGTACCGGTCGGATGGTCGGCTTCGCGAAGGGGGCTGCGATGATTGGCCCGAATATGGCCACCATGCTGGGCTTTATTCTCACCGATGCCACCCTCAACCCTTCGGATGCACAAAGAATCCTTCGCGAATCGGTTGCACAAACCTTTAACTGTATCAGTGTCGAGGGGCATACCAGCACCAACGATACCGTTTTGCTGCTCGCCAATGGGCAAGGTCAGGTACTCACCGGTGCCGGTTTAGATGAATTCGCTCGACAAGTCCAAGAGGTTTGTGCCTCACTCGCTAAACAAATCGCGGCCGATGCCGAAGGGGCCGAACACCTCGTCACCATCTTGGTTTCCGGCACCGAAAGCGATGAAGATGCTCGACAAATCGCCAAAGTCGTGGCCGAAAGCGCTTTGGTCAAAAGCGCCATCTACGGGGCCGATCCGAATTGGGGGCGATTTGTCTCGGCTGCGGGTTACTCCGGCGTTCACTTTGCCGAGACCGATTTGACCCTCTTCATGGGGGACCTCGAACTCTATCGGGCGGGTACCCCCTTACCGTTTGATGTGCAAGCCGCCTCGGATTATCTGCGGAACAATCGGGAAGTTCTGTTAGATTTCCGTTTGACCTTGGGGGAAGGAAAATGCACTTTCTACACCTGTGATCTCACTCCCGAATATGTGCGCTTGAATAGCGATTACACAACCTAACGTATTTGAATTACGGCGAATCCTCAGGGATATTCCCTGCCCATCATGTGAATCATTATGACATGACCTATCTTCTCTGAATTGATGCGAATCGATCCTTGACCCCCATACTTTTGAATCAAGAAAAATCATGTGATTTTGCTTCCTAAAAAATCATGTGATTTTTAGGAATGATATATTCAATCTCGAAATAGGGGGGGGGGGTTATTCTTTGAAATGTTTGATGATTTTCTCGCTCACATCGAAGACATAAAGGGCCGCTCC
>CAZFDX010000696.1:0-3686 GCA_964518325.1 uncultured Alcaligenaceae bacterium
GCAATCGTATCGTATGTGGTTTCGGTCAAGCGTCGGCCCCGATCCACAATGCGGCTGAGTCGCCCCGTCATCACATTCAATAAGCCGGCAATCCCCGTTAGAAGAAAAACCGGTGTTAAAGCCAATTGGATCGCTTGGGCCCCTGTTGTTGAGACCGTTGAATTCGCAAGCAAAATATCGAGTTGCATGTCACCCCATTCGAGAAGACCCACCGGATAACCGTGAGTATTGTTGTGAGGCACAGGGGAAGATCAAGGGAGAATCTAAAAAAATCGAGCCGATCCGGCGAAATGGCAAAAGCGAAACGGGAAAAGCGAAAGGAGATGATTAAGCGTAGACCTCTTGGATGACGGGAAGTATCGTGGAAGTATCGTAGGTGATTTGACTACGCTCAAAGCGAAAGGGGATGATTAGGCTAAAACCTCTTTGATGACTTCGGTTCCAGCATCAACTAACGGAACCGGTCGCGCACCAATGTGATAGTTCTTATGGGGATTAATCCCCAAGGCCGAATAGATTGTGGCGAAAAGTTTGGCAGCGTTCACTTCCCCTTCAACGACTTTATTTCCATTGGCATCGGTCTTGCCATAACAAGCCCCACCTTTGATACCGGCCCCAGTCAACGAGCAGGACCATGCCGAAGCAAAGTGATCCCGTCCCAGCGAAGCGTTAATGCTCGGGGTTCGACCAAATTCGGCCAAAGTAATCACGAGGGTATCTTGCAATAACCCTCGTTCCTTTAGGTCATCAATCAAGGTCGCCATAACATGATCGAGTTCCGGCACCATTTCTTGGTGAGTCTCGAAATTTTGGCCGTGACTATCCCACCAAGCGCGGGCCACACGAACGAAAGGAACCCCCGCTTCCACCAGTCGGCGAGCAATCAGGCATTGTTCCCCGAATTGTGATTTCCCATATTTTTCCCGAATGTTGGCAGGCTCTTGAGTAATATCAAAGAGCTTCTCGCTGGCCATAAGACCGCGAACCCGTTGATAGGCTTCGTTATGACTGCCCACGATAGCAGAGTTGGGACGGCCTTGCGCGAATCGTTTCGCAAGGAGTTCCCGCAGGTCGGCCCGTTGTTGATGATCCAGCTCATCAATCCCGTCGAGCTTTTTGATATTTTCGGGTTTCATGCTCGTGGTCAATTCCATCGGGGCATAACGTGAGCCAAGGAAACCGGGGTCGCCCGAGATTCGCCCTTCGGTTTGAGTGTAGAAGGTGACATAATCGGGAACCTTCGAGTCGGCCCGCCCCATTTCCCGAGCAATCACGGCACCAAGATCGGGATATTTGACCCCCGATTCATCCATACGTCCGCGATTCATGAGTTTGGCCCCCCCACCATGATCGCCGTTACGGGTATTCAGCGAACGAATAATACAAGTATCCTTCATTCGTTTGGCCATTTGCGGCATCAGCTCACTAATGTGAGTTCCAGCGACGGCCGTTTGAATCGCTCGGAAGGGACCCCCCGTTGGCGCTCCGGGTTTCGGGTCCCACGTTTCGAGTTGACTGGCCCCTCCTGCTAACCAAAGGAGAATCACACGCTTTTGATTCTTCTTCAAATCGCTTGCCACGGCACTTTCGGCAAGGGCATCGAGACGGGTCATGTCGGAGAATAATCCAACACCGGTTGCGGCGGCTGCACCAAGAAAGCGTCGGCGCGAAACCTGATGGTCAAACGAACCACAGAACGAAGATTTGCTATTCATAGGGTCACTCGGCGGGATAAAGGATTCCAAGAGGGCGGGATTATTTTCTCACAAGGTATCTCGTGACTGTTTCTCTTTTTTTAATTCACTTTTGTTTGTTCTTTCTGATTCTATCTATTCTTACGATTCACTCGTTCTTTCTGACTCTTTCTGTCCTCAATCACTTCTCTTTTTCTCACTTGCTTTCGCTCGTTCCTTCTGAGTTTGTTACTCTCGATTAGTGATTGAATCGGAACTCCGGACTCGTCATCAAAGCCCAAGCAATTTGCTTATAGGCTTCGGGTCGGCGATCGGTCCGCCTTTCCGCGTATTCTTTGAAGGCTTTAATTTCATCGGGGTGTGCCTCTCGGGATAGGATCGAACGCACCAAGGTGGCCGAAGCCAATCCGGCATCGGTATCGTTCTTAATTTTGCCAAGAACCCGATCGGGCGAATCCGCTAACAATTCGCCTGCATAGCGTGGGTTATTGGAGAACAACAAGGCTTCGTTCACCCCGATTGCAAAATTATCCGGTGTGGGGATAGCAATTGCTGTGGCCAAGCCCCCGCTACTTTGCTCGATTCCTTCGATCCGTTTCGCCACCTCTTCGGGCTTCCCTTCAAACTGGGCCGGATCGGTGAGAGCAATCCGCAGGGAAGTGGCTAACTGCCAAGGGGTCAACGGGCGAACCTTGACATAGGCAAACAACGAGCTATTGGGAATCTTATCGGTAATAATCTTGCTAGAACGAGAATAGGTTTTGGAAAGGACCATCCCGCGAATCATTCTGCGGAGGTCATATTTATTGGCAGCCATATCACGGGCCAGCCAAGACAGCAATTCAGGATGACTGGGTTCATTCTCGCTGTGCATTTGATCGAGCGGAGAAACAAATCCTTGGCCGGTGAATTGATACCACAGCCGGTTGACAATCGCCTTGGAGAAGAAGCCCCCTTCGGGTTGGGCGAGCGCCACTTCCACCAATTTGGCACGGGCACTGAATGCCGGTGGCGGTGGGGCTTTCTTCTGTTTTTTCAATTCTTCCAACAGTTCCTTTTCCTTCTTTTCTTCTTCCTTGCTTAGCTCTTTCTGCCCCGGCGCATCGATCGGTTCACCGGTCAAAAACATCATTTTCGCCTGACGTTCTGGCCCTTTGGTCGGTTTGAATTTCACCACCGCCGACGACTTCTCCGCCAGAATTCCCCCACTATCGAAACTCCGAGCAAAAAAAGATTTCATTCCGTAGAAATGGTCTTGCTTCCAATCACTGACCAAAGGATGATCGTGGCATTGGGCACAGGATACATTCACACCGAAAAACGCCACGCTCACATCATTGGTCGTGCGATCCAAATCGTTGATGCGATTTCGCAGGAATTCGCTGGAGCCTTTGAGTTTGGGATTATTTTCATCGGGTTGCATGAGGTCCCGAAAAATTTGGTCCCACGATTTATTATCTGTCAAGGCTTGTTGGAGATAGGCCTTCGTTCCGTTGCCCCGATTGCTTCCGGGGAGCGGGGGATTGATGGCCAAATCCAACATGGTCGCCTGATGACGGATAAAACTAGGTGAAGCCATCAGACGATCCACCAACTTTTCTCGCTTTTGTGGATCGGTCGATTCGACATAGGCCTTGGTCTCAGCAGGGGTAGGGATTCGCCCGACCAAATCCAAGGTTAACCGACGAATCAAGGTAAAGTCATCGGCCTGATCGGCCACGCTTACCCCCAATCTTTTGATCTTCGCATCGACAAAATGATCGATTGCTTCCGAGATCGATTTATCAGCAGGGAATTGTTCAGCAGAGTAAACAGGAAACCCAGTCGGAACAAGACAGAGCAACGTTAGCAAAAGGGACCGCATTGTAATCGGTAACCTCGTAAATTTTAAGGTCAAGGAAGGTTCACTATTGTGAACATTTACGTTAAGGGATTGGATCACCCTTAACAGGAGGGTTCCTCTATTATTATCTACGATCTCAGGATATTGCA
>CAZFDX010000697.1:0-8881 GCA_964518325.1 uncultured Alcaligenaceae bacterium
CCCGAGAACCACCGCGTGGTGGTGCGCCGGCAGGCACCGAATTGTATAAGGACCACACCGAATGGGAGACCCGCAGGGAGGGTATTGGCTCAGAAAGCCGCTTCGACTTTCACCCCCGGTACCGTGCCAGATATTCAAGTCCGGGCCATTCGGGCCTTGGGGAAACATCGCAAACCGGAAGCCTTACCATTCCTTTGTGAGATTGCCTCGATGCGGATCGAATCGTTACCTGGGGAAAAATCCCTCATCAATCAAACCGATTATCGATTGGAATTGACCCCCAGCGAAGGGGATCGGCATCGTCTCAAAGCCGAGGCCATCCGTGCCTTAGCAGGATACGAAAAGAATCGACAAGCAATTCAAACTCTGATCGATGCTCTCGCGAATGATCGGGATGTGGCGATCCGTGGGCTTGCCCATACCACCTTGCTCAAAATCACGGATCAAGATTTTCCACCAGAAGCCAAACCTTGGCAAGAATGGTTTGCGAAAATGCCTGTCGCACCCGAAAAGAAGAAATAACGTAGTCATCATTTTCCCAAGAGGGACATTCCCAAGGGGTTCCCTGCTCCCTTTGGGAATGCAGAGCTACCGATTCTCTGCGATGGCATGAGGCATAATTTCTTCAATAAAAGTAGAGAAGCCTCATGTCAGTGCAGATGCCTCTTCGTTCCTCCCCGTAAAGGTTCCATTATGATCGGAGAGGACGTATAAACGCTGATTGATATGTTCGTCTTCTTGGCTCAGCTCATCTTATCTCAGCTCAGTCCCGTTAAGGCACCGGTGCTATCCCCAAGGCGGCTCATTTTCACATCCATACGATCGAGCATCGACAACCACAGGTTGTTCAATGGGGTCTCTTTGGGGAATTTAATGTGCCGCCCCGATTTCAGGGTGCCACATCCGCCGCCGGCCAAGAGAATCGGAAGCTCATCATGATTGTGTCGGTCGCCATCGGAGTTACCGCTGCCGTAAACAATCATGGAATGATCCAAAAGGTTCCCTTCACCTTCGGGGATCGACTTCAGGCGTTCCAGAAGATAAGCGAACTGCTTGGCGTGGAAGATATTAATATCGCGGATTTTGGCCAATTTCTTGGGGTCGCGCCCATGGTGAGAGAGGTCGTGATGCCCTTCGGGAACACCAATGAACGGATAGGGTTTGTTGCTCCCTTCGTTGGCAATCACAAAGGTGCAAACCCGAGTAATATCGGCTTGGAAGGCCAGAACCATCAGATCGGCCATGAGACGAAGATGTTCTTCGTATTTTGCGGGGATACCATCGGGTTTCTTGGTATCGGGGGTTTTCACGAGAGGCAGCTTATCGGCTTTTTCAATCCGAAGTTCAATATCGCGAATGGAGGAGAAGTATTCGTCCACCTTGCGTTTGTCGGTCGATCCCAATTTATTGAGAAGGTCGCTGGAATCTTCGCGGACAAAGTCCAGAATGCTCTTGCGACGGGCATCGCGTTTGGCGCGTTCGGCATCGTTGCCCGAACCAAACAGCCGTTCAAAGACGAGTTTCGGGTTCACCTCTTTCGGCAGGGGTTGAGTGGCACTTTTCCAAGACATGGTCGAGGAGTAGACACAGGAATAGCCGGAGTCGCAATTGCCTGCCATGGCGCCGGCTTCCCCCCCGATTTCGAGAGAGGGCAATCGGGTTTTCTCGCCGATCCGTGCCGCAGCCACTTGATCGACCGAAATACCGGCACGAATGTCGGCCCCGTCGGTTTTTCGGGGCTGGCAGCCGGTCAAAAATGCGGACAAGGCTCGGGCGTGGTCGCCTCCACCATCCCCGTTGGGGCGAGCTTTATCGGCTGTGAGATTGCTCAACACCAGCAAACGATCTTTGAAAGGTTTGAGCGGGTTGAGAATCGCGGGGAGATCGTCACCCAAAGGCCCTTCCGTTTTGGGGGTCCAATCGGCCATGTTCACGCCGTTGGGGACGTAAATAAAGGCCATGCGATTGGGAACCGTTTTCCCTTGCGATCCGGAAGAAGACGAGGCCCAAGAAACAATCGGCCCCATAGATTCCAACCAAGGCAGGGCAATCGCTGTGCCGAGGCCTTTTAGCATCGTTCGACGGGAGATGATTTTATTCATGTTCATCAGGTGGGTTAGGTGGGTTAGTGGTATTATTCTATCGGACACATTGCTTGTTGTTCGACTAATTTCTCGGACCTATGGTTTGTTGTTCGGTTAATCTCTCGATTTTTTCTAACGGATCTCTCAATTGTTACCCGTTCGATCGGGGATTGGGGACACTTCGGATTAATCGGGTGTGCCCCGCCGTTTTCGGAACGGGTCGCTTTGTACGATCGCCAATACCAGCGATGAAAATTTATACTCTCCTTGGGCGGTTTGATTGACAATCGTATCGAGGGGGCGTTTATCGTAGTATTCCAGTCCCCGCCCAAGGGCATAGATCAGGAGTTTTTCGGCCATTCCGCGAGTGACCTGTTCTTGCTTTTGTTTGAGAATCTTTTTGAGTTCCGTAGCCCCTTTGAACTTCACCCCGTCAGGTAGTTCACCGGAAGCATCAATCTCATCATCGCCATCTTTCCAACGATAGGCCCCTACGGCATCATAATTCTCGAAGGCAAAGCCGAGGGGATCCATTTTGGCATGGCAATTGGCACAGGCCACATTCTCGCGGTGGACCTCCATTTGCTTTCTTAAAGTTAGAGGTTTCATGCCCGCTTTGGTTTCCAATTCGGGAACATCCGGTGGGGGGGGCGGAGGCGGGGTTCCCAAAATTTGCTCAAGGACCCATTTCCCTCGTTTCACAGGGCTAGTCCGCGTTGGGTTGCTGGTGACGGTGAGGATGCTTCCTTGAGTTAAAATTCCAGCCCGAGGGCTATTTTCGGGTAATTCGACCCGAACGAATCGATCCCAAGGGATTTTCTGTCCCCCAGCGATTTTCTCCTTAGGGTTGGTACTCCAGAGATTACCTTTGGTATCGGCAATGCCATAATGCGCCGCGAGACGACTATTCAAGTAGGTGTATTTTCCATCGATAATATCGAGGATGCTGCGATCTTCCCGAATTAGCTCCGTGAAAAAAAGCTCCGTTTCGGTGAGCATATCTTGTTTCAATCGCTCATCGAATTTGGGGAAAAGTTTCGCATCGGGCGTGAAGCTGGAAAGGCGTTTGAGCTGTAGCCATTGCATCACGAAGTTATCCACCAAAGCCTTGGCCTTGGGGTCTTTGAGCATGCGCTTGACTTGGGCCTCCAGATTCTGCGACAACTTCCCTTGTGCAGCGAGTTGGAAAAGTTCCTCATCAGGCATCGATGACCAAATGAAGTAAGAGAGGCGCGAGGCCAGTTGGTATTCATCGAGTGGTTTCGGCTCGGGGCCGGCTGGACGATTATCTAATTCAACACGGAAGAGGAACTTGGGGGAAATGAGTGTGGATTGGATCGCCAGTTGCAGGGCGGTTTCGTAGCTGTCCCCCTTGGCTTGAGCGTTCTCGACCAGTTTGAGCAAGCGATTCACTTCCTCTGCGGTGGCGGGTCGCCGGAAGGCTCGGTTCAAGAAACGGGTGAGAATTTCCCGAGTTTGTTCGCTTTTGGGTTTGCTCGTATCACATTGGGTAAAATCGCGGTGGGTTTGCGGACGGGTATCACTGGGGCCATGAAGTAAGAACCACTCCACATGCAAGGTCCGTTCGGTATTGTCTTCTTTCTTTCCGGCGTTGAGTACCCAGACTCCAATCCGGTGATCGCCTTTCTCTAGTTTCAGTTTGAATTCATAGACCTTGGCCGATTTCTCGTCGGTCACTTTGATTTCTTCTTGGGCCACTTCTTTCTCATCGACTTTGATGCTCACCTTCAAAGGTTCGTTGCCCTGATATTTGGCAAAGGCTTTGAATTTGAAAACATAATCGCCAGAAAGACCTAGTCGATAGGGGGTATGCAAAAAGCCTTTCTCGGCAAGGCGGAATTTGGTGTCGGGCCAATTTCCTCCCGGTTCGAGGTAACGTCCCCCCATCCAACGGTCCGAAGGTTTCGGAAGAGGCGAGGCAATCACCCGTTGCGAGATGGCCTCGGCAGCGTTGAGATAGCGTTCCATCAGCACCGGAGAGATGCTCAAAACATCGCCGATGTTATCGAAACCGTAGCCAATATCGTCTGAAGGAAAATCTTCGGTGGGATTAAAATCGACCCCCAAAAGGTCCCGCACGGTGTTGGCATACTCCACTTTGTTCAAGCGACGAATCGTAACCCGCCCCGGATCGGGCTTGGCTGTGGCATCGTGCTTGTCGTAGATATTTTTGACTAAGGTTAGGAAGGCTTCGCTTTCTTGAACCGAAGGCCGAGGCTTATCCTTAGGGGGCATTTCTCCCGAGGCAACCACCCGCAAAACAGTGTCGAAAAGTTTTCTTTCCTTGATGAGGCTGGCATCGTCTTTTATCGTGTGAAAAGCAATTTCGCCTCTTTTCTTTTCGGCCCCATGACAGGAGTAGCAATGCTTCGCGAGAAAAGCGACACCCTCTTTAGAAAATTCAGCAGCTTGAGCGGGGACAGCAAGCGAGAGCAAAAGCAAACTCAGTCGAGTTCGAGACATTCGATCCACTCCAGAAACGAGATTGGGCAAGAGAATGGGCCACTCTCACGGCAGGAGAGATATTATAGATATTTTAGCCCATGAAAGAAGGGCAAGGCGAGCAAGGTTCCGAGATTTCTGGTTATACGGATGAGCAGATAAAACCGAAGGGCGAAGAAAATTCTGAAGTTTTTGGAAAACTAGAGAAGCTAGGGGATTGAATTTCAACTCTAAATCGTCGATAAGTAAAATATACACCTATTCTTCATGTTAATCACATTGGGGAGAAGAGTCTTGCGTCGATTCCTATTCGGGGCCTTTATTTGCCTAGCTTTGGGGTTAGCCCCACTCTCAGCGGATACCCCCGCCACGAAACCTATTCCCGACCCCACGACGGCTATTACCAAACCGGGACCAGAATCGATCGATGATCTGCGAGCGATTCAGCGTCAGACTCGGTTGATTTACGAGAAAGTGATGCCTGCCACCGTGGGGTTACGGGTTGGTGCCGCTCAAGGCTCGGGCGTTATCATCAACAAAGAAGGGTTGATCCTCACTGCGGGGCACGTCTCGGGTGAACCTGGTAAAGTGATCGATGTGGTATTGCCCGATGGCAAAGTGGTCAAAGGAAAATCACTCGGTCAAAATGGTCGTATCGATTCCGGAATGGCCATCATCACCGATAAGGGAGATTGGCCTTATGTAGAAATGGCCGATCCAAAATCCGTCAAGGCGGGGCAATGGTGCATCGCCATCGGGCATCCGGGGGGCTACAAGCCCGGTCGCCTTCCGGTGGTTCGTGTTGGTAAAATTAGTTCGGTTCAAGATAACCTCATCGTCACCGATTGTGCATTAGTCGGTGGGGATTCTGGCGGACCTTTGTTCGACATGAAGGGGAATGTAATCGGGATTCATAGCCGAATTGGCCCCCGAATGACGGACAATATCCACGTTCCTATGAATGTGTATAAAACCGATTGGGATGCCCTTGTGCGGGGGGATAAGGTCGGCGAAAATGATGTGTGGCTCGGCGTGAGAGCCGATGCCAGCTCCAAGGAGTGCAAACTGGGCGAGATTACCCCCAACTCCCCTGCGGAAGAAGCCGGATTGAAAGCGGGCGATGTCATCATCAAATTCGATGGCAAAGATATTAAGACCTACGAGGATATGACGACGGCGCTTTATAAACGTCGGGCCGGCGATAAAATCGAAATCGTCGTGAAACGAGAAGAGAAAGAAATCACCCTCAAGGTCACCCTTGGTAAGCGGAAAAACTAACACTCCCCACACACAACGATCCGTAGAAAAAAGCAAATGCAGGGAAGAGCCAACAACGAAACCGCAAGGATGTGCCCTGACCCCCCACAAAAAAGCGAACCTGTTTCTTATAACTCTTATAGATGATTGAACGAATATGAAACGAATCCTTCTATCCCTGAGCCTAGTCGGCCTAACGGCTCTGCCGATCTCGGCACAATCGAAGGCCCCCCAGACCATTCGGAATACCCCCTCGACTCTCGCGGCGATTAAACCGACTCTCGCCGAGGCCGCCAAGAGTACGGTGCGGATTACCCAAGATGGGAAAGATGTGGCACTGGGAACGATCGTTACTTCGGATGGGTACATCATCACAAAAGCCAGCGAACTCAAAAGCGGTAAAATTACCGTTCGCACTTACGACAAAGATGAATTTGAAGCCGAAGTCATCAACAAAAACGAAAACTTCGATATTGCCATGCTCAAAGGGAAAGCGACCGATCTCGTGCCCGCGAAATGGTCGTTGAGCAAAAATACTCCCGTTGGGAATTGGGTGGCTTCTCCCAGTGTGACCGGTGAACCGATTGCCTTTGGAGTGCTAGGAGTCACCGCACGGAATCTTCCCGGCCCTTATGGACCTCCGCGCGTCATCACGACCGAGAGCGGCTACTTGGGAATCCAATTGGCTCCCAGCGATTTTGGTGCCACCATCGGGGAAGTCACCGCCAAGAGCGCTGCCGAACGAGCGGGGCTTCGTGCCAAGGATGTGATTTTGGCAGTCAATGACTACGACATCTCGAATTCAGAAGCGTTACCCAATACTCTGGCGGGATTCAAAGCGGGTGATACCATCCGACTGACGATCGAACGAGATGGCAAACGCATGGAAATTACTGCCACTTTGGACAAACGTCCCGCAGAATTAGTTCCCAAGAAAGGGGGCAAAGACCGCAGCGATATGCAAAACTCGATGGGGAGCACACTCAGCGAACGCCGCACGGGGTTCCCTGTGGTGTTGCAACATGATGGGGTTATTAAACCCAGCGATTGTGGAGGCCCGTTGGTGGATATCGACGGCAATATCATCGGCGTGAACATTGCCCGTGCCGGACGAACCGAAAGCTGGGCGATCCCGACCGAAGCGCTGATCCCCTTACTGGCAGAACTCATGGTCGATAAAACTGCCAAGACCCCTGCCGAGAAAGTGAAAGCTGCCCGTGCCGCTTTGAAAGTGGCCGAGGCCCAAAAACTCTTGGCCGATCGAAAATTAGCCGAAGCTCGTGCGGCTCTGGAAGCCGCCTTGGAAGCAGAAAAAGCCGAAAAGGCAGGACCTTCGCAAACTTCAAACCCCACCCCTTCCAAAGAGGGGTCCGAGCGTGGACCCGCTCCTCGGCCCATTAAATGATTTCGTCACGGTTTCGATTCATCCAGTTCGTGAACTGCCCGACCATTCAAATTGCGAGTGACTGAAGAGGGTTACTCCCACTGATTCAACCAATCCAGTTCGTGAAGTGCCTGATCCTCGACCATTCTCGATCGGGTCAGATTATCACCCGATCTTTTCGACGGCCAAAGCAGCGATGTGATGAGGGGTCGGTTCCCACGAGACGATTCGCCATTTCTGAGAAACGTGACGATCCCCCTTCAAACAATACAGCGGAACCTCTTCGCAATCGGCAAGGCTCACCTCACAATCTGCCAGCGATGAGATACCGTGCCCCACGGCCTTGAGGATCGATTCCTTCCTCGTCCAGCCTCGGAGAAAGGCGAGAGCCTGCTCGTTTTCGGGAAGCTGGCAGAATTGTTCGTACTCTACGGGTGCGAAAAATCGTTGTACCAAATTCCGAGCATCGGGAACGGGGCGTTTTTGTTCGAGATCGATCCCAATGGTTGCCGAGCGAGAAATGGCAACCAACCCCAAACCGGTCGTATGCGAGACATTAAACCACAGCCGTTCCCCTTCCAGATAAGGTTTGCCATTGGGGCCGAAGCGAAAAAAAATCTCGCGGGGATCGCAACTCAGATATTCTGCCAAAAGCACCCGTAGCCAAGAACGAGTGCAGGCAAATTGCCACTTGGCTTCGGGATTTTTGAATCGCTCGGCACGAGTCATTTCTTCGGGCGAAAGGTATTCCCAATGAATCGGGATTTGGGCAAAAGGGAGAGCGTAAACATCGACATCATGAAGAAATGAACTCTGCGTGAATCGAGAATCTTTGAGAATCATAAGGGTATTTTAGAAACGGTCTCGTCAGAAAAATGGAACAGGCCTCCACATGTTACCTTCATCGGATTTTCTTGGCTTTTTCGTGTGCAGCAATGCGCTCGATTGATAAATTACCCTCCGCCTTGATTAGAAATCCCTTCCTTTCCTTTTTATGGGTTCGATTATGTTCAATGAAAGAGAAATCGCACGAATCATCCGAAACGAAGGAGGCGTTTCCCGACGCTTCTTCATGGCCTACGGAGCCGCGCTGGCGAGTTTGCCTCTACTGGGGTTACGGGCTTCCGCAGCCGATCGGAAAGTGACCTTTGCGAGTAACCCCTTTACCTTGGGCGTGGCTTCGGGCGATCCGGATGCCACGAGTGTGGTTCTTTGGACGAAATTGGCCCCCAAGCCGACCGATCCCGATGGGGGAATGAAACCTGAACATGTCAAAGTGGTCTGGGAAATTGCAGAGGATGAAAAGTTCACCAAAGAAGTTCGCACAGGAACGAGCATTGCCACCCCGCAATTGGGGCACAGTGTTCATGTGGAAGTGGAAGGCTTGAAAAACGATCGGTGGTATTGGTATCGTTTCCGAGCCGGCGATGCCACCAGCCCCGTCGGGCGGACCCGCACCTTACCCGCGTTGAGTGCCGAACCCGAAAAACTCAACTTTGCCTTTGTCTCTTGCCAACATTACGAACAAGGTTTGTACACCGCTTACGAACACATGATGAAAGATGAAAACATCGATTTGGTTTTTCATCTGGGCGATTACATCTACGAATATCCGAATAACCCCAAGGCATTAGCTCGCGTCCGTGCCCACAGCGGGCCGAAGGATCGCAAATTCAAAACCTTGGATGAATAT
>CAZFDX010000698.1:0-3565 GCA_964518325.1 uncultured Alcaligenaceae bacterium
TGCACGAGAAGGGTAACTGGCCGATCCTGAACCACAAACTGATAGCGGGACTCGGCCTCGGTTTCTTCGATCACTTCGATTTTGGTGTTCGGGAAAGTATGTTCCAAAAGCCCCAAGTAATGAGTGCGTCCCCCGAGTCGATCGGCGACAATCATCACTGGTTCTTGTGTGGGCAGTTGGGTCGCTTTCTGCCAAAGGTAGGTATCGGCAAAAGTTAAAATCCGAGCTTTGTTGTTCCAAGCATAAAGAAGATTATTGAATAAGAGGGCGGGAAAGATTTTGGCTTCTACGGGGGCGACCCGAATTTTCTTTTCGTGCAGTAAGGATTGCAGTCGGCGCCGAGAAAATTCCGTATCGCTGGGGGGACAGTAATGGGGTAGGGCGAAATCCTTTTGGTACCAAGGTTCCTCTGCTAAAAAATCGCGGGAACTCTCTGCCACCTGAAGAAGAAATTCGTCGAAATTCCCTGATGGGGGTTGCTCTAACAGAGAAAAAACTCCTCGCTCTAATCGGATGTTTCCGGAAACTCCCGCGTGAACTTTTTTCGAGTCGTCGATCAGAATTCGGCCATCGTCGCGGCCCGTTTTTTTTCGCACTACCTCCTTCAAACTGGCCCACAAATCGACCGGAAATTCAGGGACGAACCAAGCAGACATGGCAACAACCAAAGGGCCTAAATTGGGGCCATAACCGGCTTCATCGATTCCCACAAGCCAAGGCATGTGTCACCTACTGCTTTAATGTCGCGAAAAATCCTCTTCTACTTTATAGAATCTGCACCCAGATTCTTGCGATCGACAGCGAAACGGGCGATTGCACCGCAGACCGGATTGCCCCAATCTGGGAAACTATCTTGTAGATGTGAAGTTTTCTTCAATAGGCATTTCCCACGAGACCCCTACCCCAAAAGTGCTTTTACGACTATCATTCACCTACCAACCCAAAAACGAGACCGAGGCCGTTTCTTGTTTTTTTGGGTGTTTATTCGACCCCGCAGCAATTAGAACAGATGGACTCCTTGACTCTTGACTTCGATCGAATTTCCAAAGAATTTCGTCTTCAGAAATCGCAGGTAGAAAATGTGGTTTCGCTTTTGGATGAAGGCAATACCATTCCCTTTATCACTCGTTACCGAAAGGAACGCACGGGCGGTCTGGATGAAGATGTTTTGCGACGTTTGCAAAACTATGTGAACGACCTTCGTGCCTTGAACGAGAAGAAGAAGACGTATCTCAAATCGATCGATCTTCAAGGCAAATTGACCGAAGAACTGAAAGCCAAAATTTTAGCGGCCCCCTCCTTGAAGCGGTTGGAAGACCTTTATCTGCCGTTCCGACCCAAGAGGAAAACACGGGCCAGCGACGCGCGGGAAAAGGGCCTCGAACCTTTGGCCACCGCCATTTGGACGGCTGATCCCGTTGTGGCTGATTTAGCCACATTCGTTCAAGGGATGATTGCCCCCGAAAAAGGTCTCAACACGGTCGAAGAAATTTTGGCGGGCGCCTCGGATATTCTCGCCGAAGATTTTTCTGAGATGGTCGAAGTTCGCTCGGCCGTCCGCAATTCGATTTGGGCCACTGGTTCCATCATCTCAAGGCGTGCTAACAGTGAAAAACCGGCCACAACCGAAAACGCCGAAGAACCAGCTTCAGCACCTGCGACATCAACCGCCACCACGACGGCCACACCGCCTAAGAAAGGCAAAAAGGATGAAAAAGGTCCACATGAATTTCGGGATTATTTCAATTTCACAGAGGGGCTGAAAGAAATCCCCCCCCACCGGATATTGGCTTTGAATCGGGGTGAGCGAGAGGGGATTCTCAAAGTTTCTATTGTTTGGGATGAGGAGACCGTTGCGGCCGCCGCGAGGACGGGGCTTCCTCAACTTGAGAATCACCCCCATCGAGAATTCGTTGAGAAAGCCCTAGATGATGGCCTAAAACGCTTGCTCTATCCTTCGTTAGAACGAGAAATCCGCCAAGAACTCACCGACGAAGCATTGCAATATGCGGTCGAAATTTTTGCCCGTAATCTGCGAAGTTTACTCTTGCAACCCCCGCTTCGTGGGAAACGAGTTTTGGCGATCGATCCGGGAATCCGCACCGGATGCAAAGTCGCCGCTCTCGATGAGCAGGGCGTTCTCCTCGAAGATACCGTAGTTTATCCCTATGAACCGAAGAACGAAGTCGCCGAAGCGAAGGCCACCCTCGCGGGGCTGATCCGGAAACATAATCTCGCCGTGATTGCCATCGGTAATGGGACTGCCTGCCGCGAGACCGAAACGCTGGTTTCTGAGTTGATTGCCGATCTTGAGAAAGGGGCCGACGGCCAACCACCTTTGACCGATTTGGCCTACATTGTGGTGAACGAGGCTGGGGCTTCGGATTATTCGGCCAGCCCTATCGCCAAGGAAGAATTTCCCGATAAGGATGCCACCGTCCGTGGCACCGTCTCCATAGGCCGACGTTTACAGGACCCCTTGGCAGAATTGGTCAAAATCGATCCGCAACATGTGGGGGTCGGGCTATATCAACATGATGTGAAAGCCACTCAACTGAAGAATTCACTCGATGAGGTTGTAGAATCCTGCGTCAACCAAGTCGGCGTCGAACTCAATACCGCTTCGGCTCCATTGTTGCGTTACGTTGCGGGTTTGAATGCTGCCGTTGCTTCGGATATTGTGAAATATCGTCAAGAGAATGGTCCTTTTCAGTCTCGTGAGGACCTGAAGAAAGTCAAAGGAATCGGCGAAGCCCGATTTATCCAAGCCGCAGGCTTCCTTCGCCTTCCCAACGGAGTGGAACCGTTGGACAATACCGCGGTTCACCCAGAAAGCTACGATCTGGCCCGCAAGATTTTGGCAGAAATTTCCGTACAGCCCAGCGATCTCTCGAAGCCCGAACTCCTTCCCTCGATCCAAGAAAAGCTGAGCCAACTGAATCCCGAAGAGCTAGCCAACCGTTTGGGAGCGGGTCTTCCCACCGTCAAGGACATTATCGAAGCACTCGGCAAACCGGGACGCGATCCCCGTGACGAACGGCCGGCCCCCATCTTCAAGAAAGGGATTTTGAAACTCGAAGACCTCACCCCAGGCATGCAACTACGGGGAACGGTTTTGAACGTGGTTCCGTTTGGTGCCTTCGTTGATATTGGCCTGAAAGAAACGGGTCTGGTACACATTAGCCGTTTGGAGAACCGCTATCTGCGAAGCCCTCACGAGGTGGTTTCGGGGGGTGATGTGGTGACCGTTTGGGTCGTTGGTGTGGACAAAGAACTGAACCGCGCGACGTTGACGATGATCGAACCGGGAACGGAACAAAAGCCCGAACCGCGAGCCGATCGAGCGTCTCGGGGCTCACGTCCTCCACGCGGGGGCGATCGACCGCCCCGAGGAGGGGATCGGCCGCCGAGCCGGGATCGTCCTCCCCGCGGGGCTGCTCCAACACGAGACGCTCGCCCCCAAGTGGAAGCGGCATCGGCACCGCGAGGGGGGGGGGAAGCCGCGGGACACCGAGACCGGCCGCCTCGCGGGGGCACTCCCCACCTAGAGCACCGGCCGCCGGGG
>CAZFDX010000699.1:0-1885 GCA_964518325.1 uncultured Alcaligenaceae bacterium
TTGCGCCCACTCCGGCAACCCCTAAACCTCAACCGATCGAGACTTCCAAACCTGTTGAGCGTGCCCCTTTGTCTTCGCCTTCTTCGCCTTCTTCTTCACCTTCCCCTTCGATTGCGCCTGCACCTTTGCCCGCTCCGTCGGTGAACAAGACTGAAGGCACGCCGTCGGTGAACAAGACTGAAAGCACGCCGTCGGTGAACAAGACTGAAAGTACGCCGTCGGTGAACAAGACTGAAAGCACGTCGGTCCAACCTCTTCCCGCGACAGGCTCACAATCCCTTCCCGCGACAGGGGCGGAGCTTCATCGTCGGCTTCGAGAGGCCGACAATCAGCTTGCCAACCAAGGCAAATGCCAACTGGGCGCCTTGTTGAGTTTCGTCACTCAAGAGGGGGTCAAAGCGGGTTACAGCCCCGACTTGGGATCGTGGACGGGACCGGCCATTGAGTTTGCCGTTTCCGCTGTCCGCAAATTCAAATCGAAATTGGAAGGTTCCAAGGCCTAATTTCCCGAGACTTGGTCACAGGATCGATTGGGGGCCAGAGGATCGGGAATTAGGGAGCGGGATCGATCAATCGTTCGATGATTGTCGCGAACGTCGCGGCTCGAAAAGCCCCGTTTACCCCAATAGGATCGGAATACCTTGAATAAGAAACCGGTCGATAACCATGATGGTTCGTTTCTCGAATTGTGGTCCTTCTTATCTCAAGGCGGCTTCCAGATCGTTTTGCAAATCCTGAACGTCCTCAATACCCACACTCAATCGTATCAATCCGTCGTCCACCCCGCGTGCTTTACGAACCTCAAGGGGGATACTGGCATGGGTCATGGTAGCGGGATGACACACTAACGATTCCACCCCCCCAAGGCTTTCGGCCAAGCTAAACAGATGGGTTTGGCTCAGGAATTTTTTGGCGGCGTCGGCCCCACCTTGCAGCCGCAGGGAAATCATACCGCCGAAATGCTTCATTTGCCGTTTAGCAATTTCATGTCCGCCGTGATTCGGTAAGCCGGGGTAGTAGACTCGTTCTACTTTGGGATGGCGTGTTAACCAGTGGGCCAACGTGTGGGCATTCTCGCAATGCCGATCCATGCGCACCGCCAGCGTTTTGATACCCCGTAATGTCAAATAACAATCGAAGGGACCGGGGGTACCACCGGCTGCATTCTGATAAAACTTGATCGGGGTGAGTAAATCGGAAGAACCGATGACGGCTCCGCCAACGACGTCGGAATGTCCGCCGAGGTATTTGGTGGTGCTGTGGATCACCAAGTCGGCCCCGAGCTTCAATGGTTGTTGCAGATACGGCGAAGCAAAGGTATTATCTACAGCCAACCATGCACCGTTTTGGTGAGCCAATTGGGCGAGCGCTGAAATATCGAGAATCTGTAACAGGGGATTCGTCGGGGTCTCGATCCAAATCATCTTCGTTTTCGGCGTGATGAGTTTCTGGAACCCCTCTATGCTGGGATCGTCGGTATATTTGGCGTTCAATCCCCAAGGGCGAAAGACTTTTTCGAGAATTCGGAAGGTTCCCCCATAAAGATCGGCGCTGGCAACGAGTTCATCTCCGGGTTTGAGTAACGAAGCTAACACCGCGTTGGTTGCTGCCAATCCCGAAGCGAAAGCAAGCCCCCGTTCGCCTTCTTCGAGCGATGCTAAACAGGTTTCCAATGCCGTGCGAGTGGGATTTCCACTGCGGGAGTATTCGTACCCTTTATGAACACCGGGGGCTTCTTGAGTGTAGGTCGAGGTGGCCTACGTAGGTACGAAGAAAGCCCATTCTCTTATACACATCTGACGCTGCCGACGAGCAACTCTGGGTCGGTCTGGTTATCGACGTGAGGTTTAAAAAAAAACCGAACCACAGGAGACGATAGGGGTAA
>CAZFDX010000700.1:0-9386 GCA_964518325.1 uncultured Alcaligenaceae bacterium
TCGGCAGTGGAATTCGAGTTGCTGGTACTATCGATTGCTTCGAGAATCTGCCAAAAAGTAATTCGCTCTGGCTCGCGAGCGAGTTGGTATCCCCCGCTGGCGCCCCGTGTGCTGACGACTAATCCTTTGATCTTGAGTTGAAGTAAAACTTGGACGAGGAATTGTTCGGACTTAAGCTCGTGGCGCTCTGCAATTTTTCGGAGAGGAATCGGGGCGGGGTCTCCAAAATACATGGCGAGATCGAGCATGGCGACAATGGCATACTCGGCTTTCGAGGAGAGAGGAGCATTGAGCATAAATCGGCTTCCCTAGATTCCACTGCCACTTTCTTGTTCGTACACATGCAGACCAGCCTAAATACCACTGCCACTTTCTTGTTCGTGTACATGCAGACCGCACTCTTTCTTTTTTTGACCGGCCCAACGACCGGCCCGTTCATCTTCCCCTTCGGCCACGGCCCGAGTGCAAGGCCAACAACCAATGCTGGGGTATCCCTGATCGTGCAGCGGATTATAAGGCACATCGTGCTTTACGATGAAAGCCCAGACTTCCTTTTTGGTCCATTTCAACAGGGGGTTGATTTTCACCATCTGGAATTTAGGGTCCCATTGAACAATGCTAGCTCCCTTGCGTTCGTCGGTTTGGTCACCTCGAATGCCACTGATCCAAGCGTGATAGCCCACGACGGCTTTTTTCAGCGGGATAATTTTTCGATCCCGACAACATTGATCGGGCTGGAGAACATAAAGCGGGCCGCCGTGCTTTTTCTCATATTCCGCCACCGTGAGTTCAGGTTGAATCATCTCCACAGCAATGCCGTATCTTTGGAGAATTCTCTCCCTGAGTTCTAACGTCTGACTGAACTGATAGCCCGTATCGAGGTTAATCACCCGAACTCGGGGTTCGATCTCCGCAAGCATGTGGAGAATGCAGCAGCCCTCGGCACCAAAAGCGGTGGCCATCATCAATTTGGGGAAAAATTTTTGTACTCCCCAAGTGAGTATTTCTTGCGGGGTTGCCTGACTCAGGTCTTGATTCGCTTGTGCAATCTGCTCCGCAGATAAATGAGTGGGTATGTTGGCGGGTTCCATATCAACCTATGTTTATAATCTTACCCAAGTTTAACAAGATTAAACGACCAAGTCAAGTCAGCCCCTCCATGTATTAAGGAATCCTGAAAATTATTAGTCGTTTTTTTAGAGATGGGTCAAATCAACCTTCATCTCGCTTTCATACTTCGATGAATCGAACGTCTCGCTTTCATACTTCGATAAATCGGATCGACCCTTCTAATGGAGAATCTCCATTATGGAGAATAACCAGCGAGACTCAGAATTGTTACTGCGAATATCTGTAACTTAGGAATAAAGGTTAGGAATAAAGTTGTGGTCGGCGATCTTGAAGAACGCGCAATCGGTCACGGATGCCCCTGATCTTTTCTTTAGAAATTTCGCCGACGAGTAATGTTTCTTCCGATTCCGAGGCCGAGGTGAGGATGGTACCCGCCGGATCATAAAGGGTCGAACAGCCCCCAAAAATCGTTCCCAAATCTTCTCCACTGCGATTGACCGCCGCATAATACACTTGGTTTTCGATCGCTCGGCATTGATTGATGATTTTCCAATGAGCGATCCTCAGAAGCGGAAAGGCAGCAGGGACCAAGAGAAGCTCCGCACCCGAGAGGGTCAGTTTTCGTGCTAATTCGGGGAAGCGAATATCGTAGCAGATCATCAGACCGATAGTGAAATCTTTCAAACAAAACAGGGTGGGGCTTTCGCCGGATTTCAAATACTGATGTTCACAAATCGGTTCGGCAGTGATTAAATGGATTTTGCGATACTTGGCCCAGAGTTGTCCCGAAGAATCGATCACTGCTACCGTATTGAAAATTTCTGTACCGACCCGCTCCGATAACCCTGCAATGATTGCAATTTGATTTTCCCGAGCAGTTTGGGCCAAAGTGCCAAAGGGTGCCTCGGACCATGAAGAGGCTTTTTCAACGATGGTCGGCATATGGTACCCTGTATCGCACATCTCGGGAAAAACCACAAGATCGCACTGTTTCTGAGAGGCCCGACGGGAATATTCCACCATCTTTTGAACATTTGCAGACACCTCCCCCACCGCACAGGTGAGCTGGGCTAGGCCGACTCGAAGGATGGAATCGCTCATGTTACCCTCTAGAGTCTATCGTAAAAATCGATGAGATGCTCTGCCATGGAAACAGCAGATTGGAATCGATCGCCGGGGTTGCGTGCCAGAGATTGATAAACGAATTCTTGCAACGGTAGGGGAATATGATCGGGCAAAGGAGCAATCGCCCCACTGTAGACTTTATCCCGAACGGTGCTGGCATGGTCTCCGGAAAAAGGAAGTTTCCCCGAAAGCATTTCGTAGAGCATGACCCCCACGGCCCAAAGGTCAATGGTGACCGAACGGTTTCCATCCCATGCCTCGGGAGCCATATAGGCGGGGGTTCCTGCAATCGTAGTGGAAGAGTGTTCATTCTGATTGGCAACCAAGCGAGCCAAGCCGAAGTCGGCAATTCGCGGATTCAATCCTTCGAGAAGGACGTTGGCCGGTTTGAGATCGCGATGGATGAGATTGCGATGGTGTAAGTGAGCCAACCCGTTCAAGATGCCACTGGTGATTTCGATGGCCCTCTCGATGCTGGGCGATTTCCCTTGATGTTTCTTCAACCATCGATTCAGGCATCCATCAGGAGCATAATGACTCACAATAGCAAGATAGCCGTCATAAATTTCGGCTTCCACAATGGGCATAACATTTTCATGCCCCGATGCTTGAACCCAAACTTCTGCTTCTCGACGAACATCATGAACGTCGGTCAAACCCGTGTTTGGAAATTTAATGGCAAATCGTGTGGTGGCCAATCCGCCCCGACGTTCGGCCAACCAAACGACACCATAAGTCCCCGAACCAATTTTCTCAATGAGGGTGTAGTTGCCAATCCGCCCTCCCGAGATTAACTCACGGGGTCCACGAGAGGCCGTGTTCTTCGTCAGGGTCGGAATGGTCGTCAGTCCCTGTTGTTCGTGCAGGGGAATGAAAAGATTTTCCTTATGGGTTCGGAGCAATTTGAGAATTTTCTCGACCGAGGTATACTCATAGACCTTCGTGGAAAAGATCGCATCGAGGTGTCGAAGTATAAACGGAAGATGTTTTTTATCCTTGACAAAGTAAACGGCTTTTTTACCCAACGCAAGGGCATAGCCTGCTTCAACGAGAACGCTGGAAACCATCCTCTCGGGATACAAAAGTAAAAAATACCGAGATGCCCGAAGGGCACCCAAATCTCGATAAACCGCGTAATCGGGTTCATCGAACATATCGGGAGATTCCACATTACGGCCTGCAAAGAATGCGGTCAGACCACAATCGTTTTCGAGGCATTTGACCACTTCCAAGGCTTGAGCGCGCAGGGTCTGATACTCCTCTTCGTTTGAGGTAGCCGCCATAGGGCAGGAAACAAAAACGTCGTAGGTGGGATAGGAGTGACTCATGGGATTAGTCATATTTTGACAAAGATCAGGGCAATCAAACAGAGCAAATTACCCAGAAGTTAATAAATCTCCTAAAAACCTCGGCACAGCAAAGATTTTTGTTCTCGATCTGTTCGCGAAGTCATAATGTTGTGACCATAAACTACAGGATAGAAGATGATCGATCCCAACGATACTTCCGGTGCTGGGTGAGGTTACGAGACCATGACACTGCAACAACGCTACGAAAAAGAATTTCCCAAATCGCAGGCGAAAGCCCTGCAAGCGCGAGCCGTCTTTCCGGGAGGTGTCACGCACGATTTGCGAATCATGCAACCTTTTCCTATCTACACCGCCTCGGCACAGGGGGCCTATAAATTCGATCTCGATGGTCATAAGTTGGTCGATTATTGGGCCGGTCATGGTTCGATGCTTTTGGGGCACTCCAATCCCCAGATGGTCGAGGCGGTGCAAAAGCAAGTGGCCCTGTGTACCCATGCTGGGGGCAATAGCGAGCTGGAATTAGAATGGGGGCAGCTGGTACAAAAATTGGTTCCCTGTGCCGAATTGGTGCGATTTACCGGTTCAGGGACTGAAGCCACTTTAATGGCGTTACGTTTAGCCCGCGTTTATACCGGTCGGCAGAAATTCCTGAAGTTTGCGGGCCATTTTCATGGTTGGCACGATGGGGTTGCCATCGGGTCCGACCCCCCATATGGTTCTCTTTCCGTTCCGGGAATCCCGAACGAGATCGCGAAATTTACTGTGGTCATTCCTCCGAATCAACCGGAACTTTTGGAGGCGACCCTGAAAGCCGACCCTGAGATTAGTGCCATCATTCTTGAACCAACGGGGGGGCACTGGGGAGCCGTCCCCATTCGCGGCGAGTTTTTGCAACAATGCCGGACGCTTGCGGATCGATATGGGCAGGTCCTCATTTTCGATGAAGTCATCACGGGTTTTCGGGTTTCACCAGCGGGGGCACAGGGTTACTATCAGGTTCGTCCCGATTTAACCACATTGGCAAAAATCCTTGCTGGGGGACTGCCCGGAGGTGCGGTCGTCGGTCGGCGAGAAATTCTCTCGGCGATTGAGTCGCGACCCGGAAAGATGAAGGTTCGTCATCCCGGAACCTATAATGGGAATCCCCTCTCTGCCGCGGCGGGCATCGCCACATTGAAGCAAATTGCCACAGGCAGCCCCTGCGAGTTGGCCAACCGAGCGGGCAAAAATTTACGCAATCGTCTTAATGATATGTTCCATCGTGAAAATCTCCCTTGGATTGCCTACGGGGATTTTTCGATGTTCCGATTACTTCCGCGTTATCATGGTCCCCGACCCGAAATGGCCACCGGAGATGCCGACGGCTTTATCCCCTATGAGGGCGATCTGGAAAAGCTCGATGGTCCTAGTGACCCCCAATTCAAATTTGCCTTCCGACAGGCCATGTTGCTCAACGGAGTCGATCTTCCGGGCTTGGGGGGTTGGCTCACCGCCTGCCATACCGATACTGAAATTGAGATAACCGTTCAGGCGGTCAAAAATGCCATCCACTTACTTGCTGCGGAACAAATTCTCCCATGATTTTTGGGATACTCGAAGTTTTCCGTGATTCGAGTTGTACTGGGAAGAATAACCTCAACGAACCCTTTTAGACTAACAGGCCAGTTACCCTATTGGTACTCATCCCGACCAAGTAGAGATGCACAATCCCCTTTTGCAGCATCGTAACGCTTGATGAATCAAATGAATGTTGCAATAATAGAATTCACATTCAACCCAGCGGACACACTCACATTACATTACATCACATCACATCACATCACATCACATCACAACCTTCAAGTAACCGGTGTGTTTTGTTTCGAGTCAGGTGAGGGTTAATTCCGTTGTAACCAAATGGCACTGCCCGGCTCCGCTACCCCTTGCGGGAATAATTCGATCGTCTTTTCACGATGAGAATTCAGAAGATAACTCATCCAGAGAAAAATCGAAAATTCTCGATTGAACTGTAAAAAAGCCCTCACAAAATAAGGTTCATTCCACGCGATCCCTCGTTCGTACCAACTCTGATCGAACTCGAAAGGCCAATGAATATCGTGAATATGGACGAAACATCCCGAACCAATCCGAGGAATCGCCTCGAAGAAAAGATAATTGACATCGGCACCTAATTTCCCCACATGCGAGGAATCGATAAACAAAATATCTTGGGCACCTAACTCCGTGAACAGAGCAGGATCAATTTCCTGAACCTTTTGGGGGCGCACCTCACAGCGTCTTCGATCTGCTTCGGTCAAAAGCGAAAGCAATCGCTCGGGATAGGGGTCAATAAAAGTCAAGCGAGTCTCGGAATCTTCATTCAGTGCGTCGAGCATCAAGGCCGAGGAAAATCCCGATCCCACCTCAATAATCCGTTTGGGTCGATATTTCCGGATCATCGCCTGCAAAATTCTCGCTTCGCCCGACTCATACCAAGGTTGCTTCGTGTGGTAGCGCAACCCCGCTTGAGGTTGCTCGGTGTAAGGAAAAGGCTCGGTGTGGGGAACGAGTTCTTTGAGATGCTGGAGTTGCGCTTCCGCATTCAGATCGATGCCGAGCAGTTGGGTATAATCGGTGCGAAAAAGGGTTTTGGCATTCTTGCGGAGTTCCTCGTAACTGGGCAAGGGCCAACCATAATCTCCCCGACGCCCATCAATTCGCGGACTACCCGTAAAATGATAGGCCAATTTTCTATACAGGTACTGATAGCCTGGAAGCCAACGTAATCCTTTCACAGGGCACCAAAAGGTTAAGATTTTCTGAAAACGTAAAATTAGAATATGGCTTTCCCCATTCCGAACCAGACTTACCAAAATCGATCTTTGTGACAACGCACCCATGATGTGACTAACATAATGGAGTATCGCTGAGGGATGATTGGAATGGGTCCTGTCGGAATCATAGGAGCAATAAGAACCCACGAAAGTTTCGACGAGGACGCACAGATTCCTCCCCACGCATCGATCGAGTGGCAGATAACAAAACGAAAAGACTCGGTATAGCACCTTGAACAGGAGAAATAATTCATGGATCGGTCTGGTCAGTTAAACGAAGTCGCAGAGAAGCTCGGTATCGGCCATTATCAACGGCATGTGTTGCTCTGTGTGGGAGATCAATGTTGCTCGCCAGCCGAAGGGGAAGCAGCTTGGGAAGCGCTGAAATCGGAATTGAAAAACAAAGGCCTTTCTTTGAGCAAAGCACCGAATGCCTGCTATCGAACCAAGGCAGGATGCTTAAGGGTGTGTAAATCGGGTCCGATAGCAGTGGTCTATCCCGAAGGGGTCTGGTATCACAGCATGACCGCCGATCGCATTCCGCAATTGGTTCAACAACATCTGATCGAAGGCCAACCGCTGGCCGATTTGGTCTTTGCAGAAAATCCCCTCTCGTTCAGCAATCACGACGAAGAGAAAAAAGATCAGGAATAACCGGAGGGTCCGCTAGGCAGAAATTCTTCTCGTTCAGGAATTACCACAAACAAGAATCCCCTCTGTTGTTTGTCTGTGGTGATCGATCACGTTGCCAACACTCCCCCATCCCCCCCCTGACACACTTAGGGCCAACCAACTCAGTTGAACAAAAGTTACGAGACGGCATCGGCCCCATATTTTTCGCGGAGGGCTTTGTACCGATCTGGTGTAATCCGGTTTCCACTCAGGGCTAACCAGTTTAACTTGGGGAAAGCATCGGTCTGGAGGAGAGCATCGGCCCCGACATTGGTGATCCCACGATTCGATAATGTGATGGACTCGAGATTCTTCAAATAAGGGGATTGCACCAATTCCAAAATTTCGTCATCGCCAGAAGAATCACGATCGTCGTTGCGGGTCAACCATAAATCGATCACCCGTAAATCACTAGCTTGAGGAGATCGAGCCAAAGCCCGAAACGAATCGACCCCGAGTTTACAGGATCGCAGGTACAAAGTTTCGAGCTTGAAATGTTTCGAGGTAATCAGTTCAGAAAAACCCGCATCGGTCATTCGCGTTTCCCAAAGGTAAAGCCGACGCAGATTTTGAAAACGCGGATTGTTAGCAATTTGTCGAACCCCTGTATCGGAAATCTCGTGGCTGCCTCCTAAATTCAACAAGCGCAAAGTCTCGGCAAAGGGAGCATGACAAATCTGATGGACCCCGTGATCGGTCACATGGTTACTCCAAGCACTGAGAATTTCTAACTCGCGACAGGCAGGGCAGCGGACAATCGGTTCCAAAGCACGATCGTTCAGACCGACGTTATAAAGTCGTAAATACTCAATCCGATTGAGGTACGGTAGACTAAAAAGGGTTTCAAAAGTTTCCAACGGGGTAAACAAAGCATCCAATCCTAAACCCCGAACGTGCATGAGTGCTGGATTTCGTCCAAAAGCCTCAAGGCTCTCAAAACTCCCCCAGAGGTTGAGCCGTGTGAGCGGCTGCTTGTGATTAAACAATTTTTGACCATGCTCTGCGAATTGGGCAAACGAGAATTTGATTTGCTCGATAAATCCTCGGTCAAAGGCCGATTCGGCCAGTGTGTTGAGAAAGTTCTGTTTGCGATTAAACCAACGATTATACGGAGCAATCCAACGCCGTCTTTCTAGGGAACCGGCAGACTTAAAAAGTTCTTTGCATTTGCGTTCCATCTCGCTATGGCGGGCGGTACCATCGATGAATTTGGTCTTAGCGATTTGGCAGCGAATAAATTCGGCGCGGATTTCCTCCCCATGTTCCTCCAGCCAATCGGAGTAAATCAAGCGACGAGCCTCATCATGCGGGTATTCGACAATCCCCCGAAGGAGTGCTTCTTGATCCTCATTGACAATCCGCGACATCCGGTTCCCTCTCAGGTTCCCTTGAGTTCCATCAATTTTCGATTTCTCTATCCATGCCGATACTGAGCCTTTACCAACTCCTTTCAGGTTCCTTTTTTCCATCAACTATAGGTTTTCATGATATTGTCGCTAGTGAAAATTTCGTTGACGGGTCCATGTGCCACCACTTTTCGATTCAACAAAATCACCCGATCGAAATAGGCTTTCACCGTCTGTAAATCGTGATGCACCACCACAAGGGTTTTGCCCGCGTTTCGTAAATCGTGGAGAATTTGCACGATGGCCTTTTCGGTAATGGCATCGACCCCCTGAAAGGGTTCATCCATCAAATAAAGGTCGGCATTCTGTGCAAGGGCCCGCGCCAAAAAAACCCGTTGTTGTTGCCCGCCGGAAAGTTGGCCAATTTGTCGATGTTTCAATTCCGAAAGCCCGACACGTTCTAACGCTTCTTGGGTCCTTTTTTTCTCAGGGGTTCGGGGACGTCGAAACCAGCCCAGCGAGCCATAGGTTCCCATGATTGCGACATCCCAGACCGTTGCCGGAAAATCCCAATCGACCGTGGCCCGTTGCGGCACATAAGCCACCCGAAGCCGATGTTCGTTCAGGGAGCCTCCAAAAAAGTGTGCTCGACCATCCTGTTTGGGGATCAAATCGAGTGCGGCCTTTAACAGCGTCGATTTCCCTGCACCATTAGGGCCTACCACAGCCTCGATGACCCCCGTTGGAATTGTCAGGTTCACGCTCTCTAAAACCGTTTTCTCACGATAAGAGATCGTTAGATTTTCGATTTCCAGAACCGAAGAGTGTTCCATAGTTCCCATTATATACCTCGGCTGGGTCCTCTTCGCACAAAGCCGAGCGTTTTTTAGCTTTGCTTCGTTCTTGTGGCGCGTGCTGTTTTTCACCTTGTTCATTTTGTTGCCTTGAGGTCTGTCTGGGTTATCTGGGTAAATATCTGGGTCATTGATCGCAAGGAACAAGGATGACCCTGCCAAACAAAAAAAAGACCTCTCGATGGATACCGATCC
>CAZFDX010000701.1:0-2762 GCA_964518325.1 uncultured Alcaligenaceae bacterium
CGCCCCTATTGACCCTCTTCATAAATGGCACATATCAGTGTAACCGCTATTCGACTATCGTGACCATCAACGATGCTGATGGGATTCGTGTCAAAGCCTAAAGCAAAGTCGTTCAATTGGCCGGCAAACCCTAGATGGCAAATCGCCTTGGGAACGCTCACTCCTCCGGCTGCCCCAATGTTTTGGGCAAAGCGAGACCGGATCGTTTCATCGTCCGAGATGTGCTTGAGAAAATCCCAACGCAAAATATCTTCTTGCTCAATCACGACGGTTCCGGCATCACCATGAATGGAGATCGTCTTGGGTAAGCCCGGATGAATGCTCGTCGTGGCTTGGATGACCCCTAGCGCTCCATTGGCAAAGCGCAGGCATCCCACGGCGGTATCCTCGACTTCGATTCGTTCATGAGCTAAGGTGGCCTTGAACCCCGAAACATGGGTGGCATCGCCCATCATCCACAGTAATAAGTCCACATTGTGAATCGCCTGATTCATCAGAGCGCCGCCCCCATCGAGTGCTTGGGTTCCTTTCCAGCCGCCCTCATCGTAATAGGCCTGAGAACGCCACCATTTGCATGTGGTTTCTCCGAGGGTCAGTCGGCCAAAGCGACCTTGGCGAATCGCATTTTTTAAGGTGAGGTTAGCTTCATGAAAGCGGGAAGGAAAAATCGTACAGAGTTTCACGTTGTTTTTATCGCAGGCCTCAATGATGCGATCGCAGCGGTCCGGAGTGATCTCCAAAGGTTTTTCCACCACCACATGTTTCCCCGCTTGAGCAGCGGCCACGGCCGATTCCATATGCAACCCCGAAGGGGTTGTCACAATCACCACATCAACCTTGGGATTTTTCAGCGCCTCTTCGAGTTGGGTGTAAATGCTTACCTCTTTCAGGTCCATTTCGGCAATCAGTTTCTCGGCATTGGCAGGGGTTCGACTCACCAGACCGACGAGTTTTGTATTCGGCACATCTTGTAAGGCACGGACATGAAATCGAGCAATCATTCCACAACCAACGATGATAAATCCCAGCGGCACGATAGCACTCCTCAAAGTAGCAATCCAAGCGTTTATCTAGTTTATGAAAGTTGACCGTTGAAAAAACGGCCCCCCTCGACCTTTCCTTAAGACCCGTCTCAAAGACCCTATCTCAACCCTTGTGGTTTCTAAGAGTAACGATCACATCAACGCCCAAAAGATTACTGTTTGGGAGAAAATACTCGTTATCGAGGCTCCTTGTTTCTGGATCGTTCAACAATCGTTCAACAAACGATCGACAATCGTTCAACAATCGCTTATCAATCAAGCCCGAACGAGAATGGCCCCTTCTCCGTTGCGCAGAGATAGGGAAGTAATCACCGGTCCGAGGGACCCGTTACTGTTGAGGAGTCGGTATCGTCCTCCGAGAGAATGCGTGGTGAAAGTGTTATTGGCGGTGGTACCGGTTCCCACGCCCCGCGTGTAGGAAAGGGGCTTATACAAGACCAAGGCATTATTGTAATGTCGGCCAAAAACCTGATAGGTGAGCCGGCGATCCGCAGGATCGGCACCGGAGGCCATCAGGGTGAAGCCCCCGCGAGGTTGCCCGATGTTAAAGCGAACGGCATCGAGCCAATGCTGGCTCCAAGAGGTATTCGGCGATTGTCCCCCTTGGAACATGACCATAGTGCGATGGGGATCGGCCAATAAGTAATAGTAGGCCAAAGAGGTCAGCGAAACACGCGGATCGTTCCAAGATTGATTGGGGGTATGAGTATCGAGAATGACGACCCCGCGTGAGCCAAGCAATTGCAAACGCCTTTGAAGCCAATCGTTCACATCCAATAGATTTTGCCAATGGTGGGTGAGGGGTCGTAGGGCAAATTCATCGATGAGAGAAATCCCCGCTTGAGCATAAGGTTCGGCATTGACCCCACTGCCAGAGATATTGGCCAGAATCCACTTAGGGGCGATCCGTGTATTCACAGCCGCTGCCAATGCTGCGATATTGTTGCCATAGTTCGTGGTCGATTCAATCAAGGTCGAGGCATCCAAAGGAAGCCGACCAAACGAATTGTCGAGGAAGATGCCATCGGCTTCGGGGTGTTGAGCCAAAAATCGTGCCGTGAAATCGGGGGCCCAGCGATGCAATTCCGCCGCAGCAGGATTCGTGGCAAAGCGCATTTGGCCATAGGCAGCGAAAAAGGCCCGCGATTCGTAGACGAATCGAGCATCGAAGCCGGTGCGTCGCCGAGCATATTCCGCATCGTTAAGGTAACCATCCTGATCGCGATCGGCCAAGGTATCAAAAGCAGGGATCACCCCCGTTGTGCGTCCGCGAGCCTGAACGTAATCTCGGCCGGTAATGCTTCGAGCGATTGCCGGTACGCCCACCCCTGTAGTGCGAAACCGCACAAAGTAGAGGTAATCGCTGCCATCCATGCTGGCGGGCCGCCAATCGCGTGGCGGGTCAAAAGTCATCGTCCCCGATCGGGTCAAGCTCCAAGTGCCATCTTGCAACAGATTCAGCGGCCGCCACGAGGTCGGTCTTCCGGCAGCATTGGTGGCGGTGGCATATTCCAGTATCGTACCCCAGTTCCCTGTTCCCCGTGATAATAGATTGAGATGAATTTCCCGAAATTTCTCGGGAAAGCCAATAACCAGCGATTGCCCAAAATCGGCAAAGGCCACCGATTCGTTCCCTTTGCTGGCTGCCGTAGTGACATCGCGCCAACCGACCGTTTCATTGCCCCGAAGCACTTCCCAAAACCACCCCACCGGACGGGA
>CAZFDX010000702.1:0-3097 GCA_964518325.1 uncultured Alcaligenaceae bacterium
CTTTTTCCCACCAGGCTTTTGCTGACCGGGACGTGAGCCACGCATGTACATAGAAAGAGCTTCAGCGGCAGCGCTGGTCGCGCTTTTCTCTTCCTTTTTCGGCTCGGTTTTTTTTGTTGTTGGTTTGGTATCCGCACCCAAGGCAGGAATTTCCATGACGGTTGTGCTGTCCATTGCATGAGCTTCGATGGTGGCTGCCGAGCCATCATCTTCCGCAAGCAACATCGCAGCCAGTGCGTCGGGGTCTTCACCGTGCATAGTGGGAGCCAAACGAGAGGGGGCCTGAGCAGGTTCGGCCACTTTTTCGGCGGCTTTAGCTGGGGTAGCTTGAACGGGTGCCGCTTCAGCTACGACAACATTCAAGTTAAATTCAAGGGGCCCTACCTTGAGATGGTCACCATTGTTGAGTTGAGTTTTTCGCTCAATTCGGGTGCCGTTCACAAGGGTTCCGTTGGTGCTTCCGTTATCCTCAATGAACACAGCACCGTTTTCAACCGTAATGGTGCAATGTGTTTTGCTGACCGCGGGGCTTGCGGGTCGCAGTTGACATGACGGATCGCGACCAATCGAAAACTTCGTGCTCGCAATGGGGATGACCTTCCCACTATGAACACCTTGTGAAACGACGAGACTCAGTTTCATAAAACGACCTCGGCGGACTATTGTTCTCTATCTATAGAGAATGAGATGAATTCTCTTACAGAATTCCTACTCTGTTCGAGAACGCGGATCAACCTACAGATACTTTTAGCTCATAAAAATGAGATATACCAATAAGAGACCCATATTCTCTATGATACCAAACATTACTATTAAGTTGCAATCTTCTTGTCACATCGATCGTGAAATTTTTCACGAAATTCGCGCTTTATTCATCACTTCTCCTGCCTCAATTTTATTGCTCGGCATGAGTTTACTTCTCACTTCTTGTCGGCAAAATTCGACCCTCGATACCGCACCGGTCCGCCAATTTGCTGAGAAATCTCTGAAAATTTCTCTGCATCCTTCTTCTGTCGATCCCAAAATGATCCAAGAGGTGGCCACGGCATGGGGTCGAAGAACAGGGGCGAAGGTCACCTTCCTGACCAATCAAGAATCGGAAGCGGACATTGTTATCTTTAGCGCCAAAGATTTGCCGCAATTCGCTGTCCAAGACCTTTTACGAAAAGTCCCGAACGATATTCAAGGGCTTTCCCAAGCCTTTCACTGGGAGGAACTTTTGGGGGTCTACCCGAATAAACTCCTCCTTTGGGGGGACACTCCTTTTGCGGTTCCCGTTTTCGGTGAAGGGCGAGTCTTTGCTTATCGGCTCGATTTCTTCGATGGCAAACAAGGACGCCCACAGGCCCCTCCGAAAACTTGGGAAGAGGTGATTCGTATTGCCCAAATACTGGGGCCGAATTGTCTGCCTGCATTGGGACCCGAGGCCACCGATTTAGAAACGGAATGGCTTTCCATCGCGGCCAGTTACGATGCCGAATCGGTCGCTCGCTTGTCGAGTAGTCGTTTGGATGATAGCTTTTTTAACTTCCTATTTGATACCAAAACTGGTCAGGTGCGCTTAAATTCCCCCGCTTTTGTAGATGCCCTCAAAACCTTGCAAGCATTGCAGCCTTATCGTTCTCAAGAATCGGCTGTGGCGAGTTTTTCTAAGGGCGTGGCTAAAATGGGGGCTATCACCTTACAGCAATTGCGACAGATCGATCCGGCGATTCGGGCACAGCTTGGCTTTGTCTGTTTACCTGGCACAAGTTACTACTACGCTTCAAACGGTGTTAAAGAAAATGCCCCTTCGGGTCGAAATTTGATTCCCTATCAAGGTTGGGGAGCGGTCGTCGGCGGGGTCACCAAAAAATGCGAATCCCCCGAGGCCGCTTGGGATTTGCTTTATGAATTCTGTCATCCCGAACGGGCGACCTTTCAAATCATTGCCTCGGGGTTATGGGGGGCCGGTCCCATTCGCCTTTCGCATTTGCAGCGAACCGAACAATCGGACCCCATTGTTCTATGGCAAGGCTACCAACTTGAACAAGGTTCCACATTCATGCTTCTCGATTCTTTACGCCAACACGAGGCCCCCACCACGATCAACGGCAGAACGGCCTTGCGCACGGCCAATCGTCAGCAACTCATTCAAGCACTCGATCAACAGATTCGCCCCGTCGTTCAAGGGGGGAAAGACCCCCTTGCTGCGATTCAACAACTTGAAGCCGATTGGAAAAAACAAATCGAAAAATTTCCCAATTGGCGGGAACATTATCGTCTCGGCTTGGGCTTGTAGTGCAACCGGAATTTTGCTGAGCTGGCCTGTCGGGTGATGTCGAAGCAGGATTGCTTCTCGGGTGATGTCGGAGCAGGATTGCTTCGGTTTCGGTTTCGGCTTGGGATTATCGTGTAGCTTCGGCACCCATTCTGTAGAATCATCTCCGTATTTCTTAGGAAGGAATTTTTATGAACCGTGTTTGTCTACTCCTTTTGTTTTTTCCGATGCTGGTGCAAGCCAACGAAGATGAAAAACTCGCCCAATTTTTCAAGGACTATCTCGAAGCGACCATGAAAGCATCGCCCGTCAGTGCGACCCGTTTCGGGGACCATCGCTTTGATGATCGCATGGATGATCTTTCAGAAAAAGCTCGGCTTGCGAATCAAAAATTCAACGTAACCACGTTGCAGAACCTTCCCAAAGCGGTTCAGTTCGAGAAACTCAGCAATAATGGAAAAATCGACTATCAGATTTTGCGGGACTATTTGACAAAAACCATTTGGCTCGATGAAAACACGAATCCCTTCCGAGATGACCCGCGAATTTGGAATGAGTACATCTCGGATAGTGTGTTTATTCTCTTTACCCAATCGACGTTACCCAAAGAAAAGAACATCCGGAATGCGGCCGCTCGGATTGCCGAAATCCCCAAGGTTGTGAAAGAGGCCATGCTAGCGATTGGCAATCCTCCCAAGGAAATTACCGAAACCGCCATTCGACAAAACAAAGGTTCGATTAATTTTTACGAAAAGGGGATTTTTGAAATCACCGGTGAGACCCCTAACATTAGCATTCTTGCGGAACCCTGCAAAGCCGCCGTGACGGCATTAAAAG
>CAZFDX010000703.1:0-2030 GCA_964518325.1 uncultured Alcaligenaceae bacterium
GCTCGGAGATGGGTATAAGAAACAGCATCAAAGCAATAATTGATACTTTTTCCGAGCCCAAAATACGTTCAGTCTTCAAATTAATGCCAACAACCAATATAGCTGAACGACTTCTCGACATGCGAAAAGACAGTCTGGAGGAATTTTTGATATCCTCCGCCAAGGGATCGGCATTATTCAGGGACCTTAAAGAACGGTTTCCGAATAACATGCCAAGGACATTTTTCCTTGTAAAACTACCCCCCAGAAAATATACTGAAGAATTGGAAATCGTTGTATCAAGACTGGCCAAAAGAGAACGAGAAAATGCACTCCTGGTAAATTCAAGAATCCGGGCTGTTTATTTGGAAGATGAAGCAAATATAGTGGACGAGTGGAGGTTATTGGAATTGCCGATTGCCTATGAACGTAAACTTGAATATCAAATTGGGAATCCTCCTGAATCGGAACGTTATGGTGAATTCGAACAGACATACTCTCTTGAACATGCCTTTGTTTGGTTGCTGGATGAGTACTCGCATGGGATAGTGTGCTGCTCGGATTTGGCTGCGCTCCAGGCGATTCTCAGTTATTGTCGAGAGATACTCTCTCTGCGCATGGCTATTCCCAATATGACCTCCCATATTTTTTCGAGGCTCATTGAAAAAGGTGAACCAACTAGCGCAACTTTTTCTGGTTTACCGCTTGGAATTCCAACAGTTACCGTTTATGCAAGAAATGTTGACCAAACTGAGTTGTATCAGGAACTCGAAGAAGATCCTGATCGAGAACAGACAGCAGGCTTCTTCCGCAATGAAGCTGGTGAACTATTCCTCAGCTTCGGAATCTCAAGGCGATATTCAAGGATTTGGACACCTTGGCACTATAGTAAACCGTGGCTCGTAAATGCAAGTAAAGTGATTATCAAGAAAACAGAAGAAGAACTGTCAAGGGAATACGAGACGGACCATTTGAGTTACTTGTCTTATTTTTCGAATGTAGGTGTGATAGTGGGCCGAAAAGCTCTTGATGGTAAAGCCAGAGAATTGTTCCAAAGGCTATTGAGTGAAATGCTGAACGCGTACCGACATGGAAATGAAGTGGTGATTAGCTCCGATTTTCTCTACGATTTGATTCATCTTCAGTTGAAGCTTGATCTACAATTGTCTTTCTGCTATGAATGTCCAAATTGCGGCGGCGGGCTTGGCAGATGCCCGGATTGCCTGCTTCCCTACGACGTCAGGATTATGGATAACGTCATCAAGGTTGTTTGTCCTAAGTGCAAACGTGAAGTGCAGTCTGAACAGACTGTTGTTTGTGAATGTGGGACTGAGATCGAGATAGCAGATGTGGAGACTCATATCCAGATTTATCCTGGTGCGCTGTTGATCCAGTCAATTGAGGATTTTATAAGTCAAAATCTAGATAAATTCAGCTGGCACGGCATTTTTGTTAGCGATGGGTTGTTTCTAAAACTCTTTGAAAAAAGATCTCCTAACAAAGAGTTGCCCGGGTTATTGCGATTGAACCAACTAGCCTCGTGGCAAGGAAGGGCCCAGTACTCACGACGGCGAGCTCGACAAAAATATCTCCCACTATTGGGCATGACCAAGGAGAAATGCTATCGAAATAATACTCCCCCGACCGTCGAGAGCTGCGAAACATGCAAGGCGTCTGAGATAACTGAAAAACAAATTCGCAAAAGAAAAGAGGTCTTCTTGCCAAGGATTTTTTGATTTCCGATCGGAGAACGATTTGACGGCATTCATCATGCTTATGAAATCGCCGACGTAAAGTATAAAGATTTCTATAATGGCACAGGGATTAGTTTGGGTATTCACTTAAAAAGCCGAACAAAGTCGCGCCCGGAAGGGTTGGGAAAAAGTATTTATCCAATAAAGTCCTTGTATACCCAAGTGTTCTATTCTGCTTATCAAGTCTTTAAGGGCGATGCTGATTTTGATGTCATTGGAATCTCGATTCCGAATACCGTTAAAAAAGAGGTCGTCGATTCGGTTCAGTTGCTACTGAATAAATTAGGTTACGGACTC
>CAZFDX010000704.1:0-4667 GCA_964518325.1 uncultured Alcaligenaceae bacterium
CTTCCAGCTTGAGTGGCCCCTGTTTACGAACCTTCGTGGCGAGATCGACCCCATCGACCCATTCCATAATCAAAAAGGGTTGATTATTCGCTTGGCTGAGGTCGTGATATTGAACGATATTCGGATGAGTTAAACGGGAAAGGATACGCCCTTCTCGATAAAATCGCCGGAGCGCATGATTATTCGGCACGGCACTGCTATTGAGAAATTTTAAGGCCACCTCGGTTTGATCGCTCAGCCGACGAGCGCGATAGACGGTTCCCATGCTTCCGGCTCCGACCCGTGCGAGTACCTCGAAGCCGGGCGCTTCTGGAAAAAGGTTGGGCCGTTTCGGAATATCGTCGGTGGTATCATCTTTGGGAAGACTCAATTTCAATAATGCAGCATATTGAGGGAAGCGCTTGATAAAATCGCTTTGCCGCGGGGATTCTTTCGCTTGTTTGCGCAGGTCGTATTCGCGTTGGATGATTTCGAGCGCGATCATTTCTTCATCGAATTCGGGGGGGATTTGGTTAATGTAGCGCTCGGCAGGGTGGCGATTTCCCCCTCGCCAATCGGCTTCCATTTGCGCCAGTTGCACTTCCAAAAAGACCGATTCGGGGTCATCATTTTCGGTGATCGTCACCTTGAGTACGGTTTTGCCAACGGAAATTTCATCTCCGTCCTGTAAATTGGTTGGTTCATGAATCCGCCTACGGCCCACGAGTGTGCCGTTCCGGCTGCCGAGATCGAGGATTCGACAAACAGGCGGATGAACTTCGATCAAGAAATGGTTCCGAGAAATATACGAATCTTCAGGAAGACGAAGGTGACATCCCCGAGAGCGTCCCAAGATGAACGTATCGTGTTTTTGGAAGTTGAATACGGTACCCACATTCGGACCGGCGATCACCGAAAGGATAACGGCCATGACGCATTCTCGAAGTTGCTCGATCGGAAACGATCGTCAGAATAACCGTCATTATATCCCCTTTCGGAACGATTTGCGATGCTTTATGCGGGCATTTCCGAAGGTATTAGGCAGCCTGAGCGATTCCCTCGCGGGCAAGCCAACGCTGGATTTTGCCGAGAATTTTAGGCCATTCCGCCGAGAAACGGATTTGACAAAAGGCCTGATACAGTAAATCGACCGTCTCGATAAGGGCACGCAATTGATCGGCCCGAGCTTCGAGATTCGCACGGGCATCATCTTCCTCGGGGGGGGGGATTTTGACCCCGCTCAAAGCAAATTGTTCCGCCAAAAACGAAAGTTCATACTGAATATCGTGTCGAACTAAGGTCAGACCGGCCTTGCGGGGGAGCTTGCCACTTTGTAAGGCCCGCACCGCTTCAGGAAGACGGAATGGCATATCGTGAGTGATCGTTTCTCGACCCGTTTGGGCACGGGGGCATTCCAACGTCAGCGTGCGAGCAATCATCACCACCACTTCGGACCCATCCGAAAGAGGAATCGTCACTTGATCATCGTGGCACATATACCACAGCCAAACCAGAAACTCGTTCCCTACGAAGTTTCGATTTGTTTCATCCAACGCCCAAGCGACATCCCCCCCTGAAGGAATGTTGGGACCGAAAGGGGTATAAGTGGCCTCTTCAACATTTCGGGTTCGGTTATCGATTTCAGCAAACGAGAAGGCCTGTGTCCCTGCGGTGATTGGGATGAGATCGTAGCCAAAGGTATTTTTGAAATGCGTCAACAGCCGTTCGATTTGGGTCAGCGAAGTGGTCCCAAAAAGAAATTCGTTGGAACGCAAATCCCAAGCGCATTCAATCACCTTTCTGCGGGTGTAACGCCCATCCTTCGCTTCGTGTTCGAGACGATCGCGGGCCGAGGCCTTGGCTTCCTTTTTTTGCTTGTTGCTGGGAAAACCCGAAGGATTATTGGCGCAGAGCGCTGCTAAATCGATGGCATAATAGGCTCGCAGAAGATCACTGGGGAGTTTCACAGTGTCGATGCGAAAGCCAAAATAGAGATAATCGTTGATGATGTTTTTCGCTAATTCAAAGCGAACATCCAAAATGTGTTCCCCAGCAGACCAGCCGAATTCGACCCCATCGGATGCCATAATTCGGGATTTCCCTGCGGCATGGTGGGACAGTTTATCCAGATGTTCTTCCGTGAAAATTTTGGGGGCAGGTCCCTCGACGCGATAACGGGCAAAAGTCGCACGACCTGTGAAAAATCCCATGAATGCCTCCGTGCCGATCTTTCTGATTCCTTGCGAGTGGGCCAAGTCCCCTTATCATCGGACAGGTACGCCAGACCGGTTGCCTCGACTCACCATGAATCGGCCGGATCGATTTTTGCCCCCTCCCCGTAATCGGCACAATCTGCACAATAGGTAAAACCGCAAAATTCGATTTTTATCCCCTACCCCTATCGAGAACAAGCGACCAGAAAGAGTGACCATGCAACTTTACGAAATGACTTGGCCTGCCGTGCAGAGCTTTCCGAAATCGACCCCGATTGTCTTCCCTGTGGCAGCGTTAGAGCAACACGGGCATCATATGCCCTTATTCACCGATAGCCTATTATGCGGGGAAATTATTCGCCGTGTGTCGGAGATCGAACGATTTCAAAAAGGGGTGATTTTTGCCCCGTTGCAGTGGCTGGGTAATTCGGATCATCATCTGGATTTTGCGGGCACCCTTTCGGCACCACCAAGAACCTATTTAGATATGTTGATAGGTTTGGCCGAGAACGTTCTCTTTCACGGGTTTCAACGGATTGTATTTATCAATGGTCATGGTGGTAACGATACCCCCGGCAAGCAGGCCGTATTTGAGTTACGTCAAAAATATCGTCATCGGGATGACCTGTTGTTGTTGTTTGCCACTTATTGGAATACCGCCCAGCCCACGGGGTTAAAGCAACCCCACATGGGGCATGCCTGCGAGTGGGAAACCTCGATGATGCTCCGCATTCGCCCCGATTTGGTTGGTGAAATCAGCAACCTGACGACAGTCCCGTTTGGGAATCCGTTTGAACCTGCCAGCCGAGGTTGGATCACGAAAGATCGGACCGTAGCGGGGCATATTGGGGAACCGCAATATGCCACCGCAGAAAAAGGGGAATATCTGTTGAGCACGTTTGCCAATGGTGTGGCCCAGCTTTTGGATCGGGTTATTGCATGGGATGGCCGGAGTTGGAACGGATGAGGCGCAGTCAGAATTGGAAGTGGTGGGTCAGTGCCTTGTTGCTGTCGGCAACCATGATTAACTACATGGATCGTCAAACCTTGGCCAATCTTTCGGTACGGGTCACCTCGGCCTTGGGGCTGACAGAAGAGCAATATGGCACGCTTGAACTGGGTTTCGGCTGGGCCTTTGCTGCCGGTTCATTTGCCTTTGGTTGGTTGGCCGATCAACTCGCTCTGCGTTGGCTTTATCCTTCGATTTTATTAGGCTGGTCGATCGCAGGCATTCTCACCGGTTTGGTCAGCGATTATCAAGAGCTGCTCATGTGTCGAATTCTGTTGGGCTTTTTCGAGGCAGGGCATTGGCCTTGCGCTCTGAAGACGGTTCAACGGGTTATGTTGAAACAAGATCGTCATTTTGGCAATAGCCTCTTACAAAGCGGGGCTGCCATTGGTGCGATTGTCACCCCACCGATCATACTGGCGATCTTGGCTTGGTTCGATCGGGGCGATGGACGAGCTTGGTCGATCCCTTTTATCGTGATTGGTCTGGCAGGGACCACTTGGATTGTCGGCTGGTTTTTGCTGATTGGTCCACAAGACCTAGTGGCCAGCGAGGAAAAATCCCGCACGGAATCGGGCTGGGCGATCGCGATCGATCGGCGTGTTTGGGTTTTGCTAGTGATGGTTATTACCATCAACACCACTTGGCAAATTCTTCGAGCTTGGCTTCCCAAATATCTCCAGCAGGGGCGTGGCTACGGCGAAGCGACCTCGCTTTGGTTCAATTCGGCCTTTTATATCGTCGCCGACATCGGGTGCATTCTCTCAGGGGCCATTGCGTTGCGTTTAGCGAAACGGGGCTATTCACAGCATGCCAGTAGCGTTTGGGTTTATGGGGGTTGTGCGGGCATTACCGCTTTGGCGGTGCTGTTGGGGTTTGTTCCGAATGGAGCTTTTTTGTTCGGTTTGCTTTTGATTATTGGGGCCGGTGCTTTAGGCTTGTTTCCGTGCTATTACACGTTCTGCCAAGAGATTAGCGAAACGCATTTGGGTAAAATGTCCGGCATCGTTGCAGGGATCGGCTGGATTGTCTCTTCCCCGATGCAAAAATTGTACGGTCGGCATATCGATGCCACCCAATCTTTTGAATGGGGCATGGCGTTAGCTGGGTTAATGCCCTCGATTGGGCTGTTGGCTCTCCTTCTGTTATGGCGTCGAAATTCCAAATAAAATTTTCTCTACCGACCTTGCAAGGTGATCTTTCGTTTATCATAATACCCCCATTGATTTAGCTCGTTACTTTGTAACAGAACGATGCTGCGTCGTTCGAGAGAATTGCTAGCCAAAGTGTAGGAGGAACTCTGTTTCAGATCGAGAGTGACCGGTGGGGGTCCCCCCCCGGCACCGATGCTGGGACAACTCCATACCTACGTGCCTCCGGTAACGGAGTTATCGGTATCGGGGGGGGACCCCCACCGGTCACTCTCGATCCGTGAGAGTTCCGGTCCTCCGAGGCCTTGTGGTAAA
>CAZFDX010000705.1:0-7870 GCA_964518325.1 uncultured Alcaligenaceae bacterium
CCCCCAGCGAATCCGATTCATCCGAAGGCGAAGATTATTTCGCGAAACTCCGCTCTGCAAAGAAACGAGCACCGAAATAAGCAGATGGACACCCAATCGACATTTCGGAGATCGATCAATCTGCAAAGTGCCCCATCAATCGATAAATCGATCCACATATCAACCTAGATTATTCTGTTTGGGGGCTTTCATCACATCTCAAAAACAACCATATACGGCCCTTTCATCGAGCGAACTTCGTTCCCTTTTTTTCACAGGTCGGAGGTAGCCAATACTCCCATTGCGTGTGGGAGGCTGGCGCGTTCATTCCCCTTGGATCAGAGGTTGGAATATTTTTCACTCTGCTCGAATTCAATTTCCAAGTGATAGAGACCTCTGAAGGGCGTTCTTCTCCAAAACATGTTCTTGCCCGACTTGAAGAATATCAGAATCAGTTCTCAATAGGAGAGAGGGAGATTTTTTTTGGTGAGTCATGGATTGCGACCATTGGATAGAACCCGATCGTATTTCTCATCTCACCGAAGTACTCACAACTTGTCGTCAAAAGAAAATCGGCATCGCCCTGAGTAATCCTTGTTTCGAATTGTGGCGTTTATTGCATTTTGCTGATTTCCCTGAGCAAACCAATCTCTCTTGTGAAGAAATCACCAAGCAACTGCAGACCGTCTGTCAGTGGGGTGATGGGTGTGGGGGCTGAGAGGCAAATTGTTGAGAGAATTCCCCTTGCCTGAAAATGGAGAGGATGTATCAAGGAATGAAGACAGGTTCGCCCCTCTCACGAAAGGGGGGGGGCGATGAAAAGGGAAGCCGGTGAGAATCCGGCACAGGGCCGCTGCTGTATTCGGTTAGATTGCCAACACTGCCACTGCCAAAAGCGGGAAGGCGTTGGTTATCGTTACAAGCCGTAAGTCAGAAGACCTGCCTGTTAGTTTCGTGTTCGGGTGCCTCGGACCTAGGTGACCGGAACAGCAGCAGTCGGGTATTAGCCCCATCACACAGAGATTACTGCTTTTCTGGGAACAGGGAAACCGATGGCACCACTTCGCTCGGCTTCGGCGTAAGAGGTGTTAAATGTCTTTTCAATCGAACAGGTTTGGTTCCCAAACTCGGCTGATTTTTTTGCTCGCACTGGTCTTGTTGGCGGTGTTAGCACGGCTGATTCCGCATCCTCCCAATTTCACCCCGATCGGTGCTTTGGCTTTATTTGGTGGTGCGAACTTCTTAGATCGTAGGGTCGGCTTTTTGCTTCCCCTATTCAGTTTGTTTCTCAGTGACCTTTTTCTGGGGCTACATGTGCTGATTCCTGTGGTCTACGGGAGCTTTGCACTCAATGCCTTGTTGGGGCGATGGTATCGTTCTCATCGGAATGTTTTAACTTTAGCTGCGGTTACCTTTTTGGGTTCCATGCAATTTTTCTTGGTGACGAATTTTGCCTGCTGGCTGTTGTACTATCCCCATACTCCAAGTGGTTTCATCACCTGCTATGTGGCAGCGATTCCTTTCTTCCAGAACACCTTGTTGGGCGATGCCGTCTTTGTGACGACTCTCTTTGGTGGTTTGGCCTTGGCCGAACGGGGATTTCCTGCGCTTCGAGAGGCGAAGCCTGAACCTGCCGCCGTCTTTGGGAAGGGAGCTTATTGATGCGGATTGTTTCTCTTTTACCCAGCGCTACGGAAATCATTTGCCAACTGGGGCTGGGGGAATTTCTGGTCGGCGTGACGCATGAATGTGATTATCCTTCTTGGGTGATCGATCTCCCCAAGGTCACGCGGACCTTGATCCCGCATCAGGCCAGTAGTCGCCAGATCGATGAACTCGTTAAGGAACGTCTCAAAACCCAACGGGCCTTGTACACTCTGGATATGCCCACTCTCGAACGACTTCGCCCCGATCTGCTTGTGACACAGGCCTTGTGTGATGTGTGTGCCGTCGCCGAGGCAGAAGTGAACGCTGCCGCCTGCTCCTTACCAAACCAACCCCGAGTGGTCAATCTGGAACCCATGCAGCTCAACGAAGTCTTTGATTGTATCCGCCTTGTCGGTGAGGCAGCGGGTGTGACGGAGAGAGCCGGCCCCGTGATTCAAAAATTAGTTGACCGAGTCGAAACGATTCGCCAACGCAGCGCACAACTCACCAAGTTCCCTCGGACGATCCTGCTGGAGTGGATCGATCCCCCTTTCTGTTGTGGTCATTGGTCTCCCGAACTGGTTCGACTAGCGGGGGGCCTTGAAGGATTGGGACAAGAAGGAAAACCTTCCCGTACCCTTCGTTGGGAGGAAGTTTTGGCTTTTGATCCCGAAGTGCTCATCATCGCTTGCTGTGGTTTCGACCTTGCTCGCACCTTAGAAGATATACCAATTTTGAGAACCTATCCTCACTTCGCAGAGTTAACCTGTGTGCGAAATCAGCAAGTCTATGTGATCGATGGCAATGCTTATTTCAGTCGGCCCGGTCCACGATTAGTCGATAGTCTAGAGATACTGGCGCACACTTTGCACCCAACCATTCATCCGATACCAATGGGACTTCCCAAAGCCCATCGTCTGACAGAAAAGGAACTACAATTGGAAGGAGTTTTCGTGTGAAGCCCCAAGCCTTGTTGGCATGGAGTTCGGGCAAAGATTCGGCATGGGCATTGCACCAGCTTCGACACCAAAACGAAGTGGAGATCGTCGGCTTATTGACCACCTTGAACGAAGCAGCGGGCCGAGTGGCCATGCACGGAGTGCGACGAGAATTGGTCAAAGCTCAGGCCGATGCAGTGGGCTTGCCTTTGTGGGAGGTTCCATTACCTTGGCCTTGCACGAATCGGCAGTATGAACAACTCATGCAACACGTTCTCCAAAAGGCTCGTCACGAGGGAATCCGCCATGTGGCCTTTGGAGATTTGTTCTTATCCGAGATTCGTTCCTATCGCGAACAACAATTAGTCGGTACGGGGATCACCCCTTTGTTCCCCCTCTGGACGTCGCTGGAGCAAACGGCTACGCTCGCTCAGCAGATGCTCTCGGGAGGTGTACGGGCGATTTTGACTTGCGTCGATCCAAAAAGAATAGCTCCCTCGTTCGCAGGTCGAGAGTTTGACCATGATTTGCTCAGTGAATTGCCCAAGGGGATCGATCCCTGTGGAGAGAATGGCGAATTTCATACCTTTTGTTATGCCGGCCCAATGTTTTCTAGGACCATTACTATCACGCATGGAGAAATCGTTGAACGAGAAGGTTTCGTGTTTGCCGATTTGCTCCCAGCTTCTTGAGTTGTTTCAGGATAATTCACTCTTGTTGAACGAGAAGGTTTCGTGTTTGCCGATTTGATGAGTCGTAATGAGGAACAAATCAACGGCAAACGATTCGGATAAACAGGCCAATGCCCCCGGGCGGATTTGAACCGCCGACCACCGGTTTAGGAAACCGATGCTCTATCCCCTGAGCTACGGGGGCGTTTTCTTACATTGCTTCTTCTCATTCTATAAAACGAGCTTTTCAATTAAATAGTGCGTTTCAAGCCTTTTTGGTTCACCTGTGCGCGATTTTTTATTCGCTACTCGCTCCGATTCATTCACCCATTATTTCAGCGAAGCCCGATCGCGGATTCGTTCCTTCTTAAGTAGAAGGCACAATCACTGATTCGCCGAATCCTTAAGCGTGAGCCGGTTCGCTTTGTTTTCTGGGATCGGTCTTCAGAATGATCTCGTTGATTCCCGTTTGATTAAAGCCTTTGTAGCCGTCGTTGCGTTCCAGAATTTCTAGGTGCGAGCCGAGCGCCCCGTTCGTGCGGAATTTGTTGGCTTGTTCCGGTGTGATCTTTCCCGCTTCGAGCAACTGTGCCAAACGGTGTTCGCTCACCTTCCATATTTCTCCTTGGGTAAACGCCTGACGGAGGTAGGGAAAATCGGTGAAAGGCTTCATCGTTTCGATACCGTGTTGCTTGAGTTGCTCGCGGGCAGCGTCGAAATCGAACTGACATTCGAGATGGTGCATCCCCGCTTGCAGTAGCGCCTCGCCATGTAAAGCACACCACAGACCCACGGTGCCTAGTTCGTTTCGTTCCGGTAGGGGATGATGGGCAAAATCTCCCGTGACCTCTTCGGGTGAAAGATCGACATCAGCAAAGATGATAATCCCCGTCTCGGGATGTTCGATGACTTGCGCTCCCCAACCGGCTTCTTTTCCTGCGTAGAATCGTTCGCGACAGACAAACCCCATTTCTTCCATCAGTTTGATTAGGTGATGAAATTCACTGCGGCTGGATCGATAAGTATGATGATCGTGGTTGGCCCACCCCATCCCTAATTGATCCTGTCGGGCTTTCTGAACACGGGCGGCCCGATTTCGCGATTGCCAGTAGGCCCGTTCTGCGGCAAAGAAGAGGTCGCAAGTCCGATTCGCTCCCAAGTCTTTAATGGCATCGCGAACCAGTTGCAGCGTGTGTTGGAACCCTTCTTGATTGGTGGTAAAATGTCGAGGACGCAGGCGGAATTTCTCGGCATGATGGATGATCTTGACAATCAAGGCAGAAGAAAGCGGATGATCTTCCGACGGAACAATCCCCCGTTGCCCATGCGATTCAATGACCCAAACTTCCTGATCGGGCCGACGATCGACACAAGCCCGACGAATGACCGCAAAGGGTTCTCCCTCGATCGGGATTTCCACCAAACCATGAGCAAAGAGAAAATCGGCCACCGATTCCACCTTCAAGAAAATGGCATGCTCCTCGAAGAGTTGTTCCTGACCGAGATAAATATCCGGAAACAATCCTCCCTCGTGCCGATAACAATTGGGCGAATGAAGTTGGTACCCTGCTTCACCGAGGGCGGTTTTCATCCCGCTCGAATTGGGGACTACGAACGAATGAATCCAATCGAGCAAACGGGTGCCGGTTTCGTTTCGCAAACGCTGACCAAGCTGATTCAGAAAGGCGGACCGCGAACAAGCATCGCTTAGAAGCTGAGAAACCAAACGGGCGGCCTGCGGTTGCGTTTGCCATTCGACATTCGGGACGGATTCAGGAGAGGTCATCATAAGAAACTCCGATGAAAGGTTTGAGGAGAAGGCCTCTATTTCCTATTCTACCAATCTCAGAAAGGCTGGTGCGACTTCTCTCTCGTTGTTAAGGGTGATTTATGACGGAACTCCTACTCCTTGGGGCCGGTAAAATCGGGCGCATGATTGCTCGGTTACTCCATGATTCTGGCGATTATGCCATCACTGTGGCCGATGCCGATCCCGAAGCTCTGAAACTGATTCAACAGGCGCTACCCGTTCGCACGGAGGTGGTTGATGCCAGTAGTGAGGCGGGCCTGACCCGTGTGATTCGCGGAAAGCAATTTGTGATTTCGGCGCTGAGCTTCCGCTTTAACCCCCTCGTTGCCAAGGTTTGTTTAGATTGCGAGGCCAACTATTTCGACTTAACGGAAGATATTCAAACCACGCAGGCCGTCCGCGAGTTGGCCCGCCGTGCTAAAACAACACAAGTGTTTGTACCGCAGTGTGGCTTGGCGCCCGGATTTGTTGGCATTTCCGCTTTCGAGTTGACCAAATGGTTCGACGAAGTTGACACGCTCCATATGCGGGTTGGTGCCCTACCGCAATTCCCAACCAATGCCTTGAAATATAACCTCACTTGGTCAACCGATGGCTTAATCAATGAATACTGCAACCCCTGTGAAGCCATTTACGAATATAAACGCATGGATGTGTTGCCCTTGGAAGGATACGAACTATTCGATATGGATGGAATTCAATACGAAGCATTCAACACCTCGGGGGGATTAGGCACATTGTGCGAAACGCTCGATGGTCGCGTTCGGGAATTGAACTACAAAACCGTTCGTTATCCCGGCCATCGTGATAAAGCCAAGTTCCTCATTGAAGAACTTCGCATGAAAGAACGGCGGGAGTTACTCAAAGATGTTCTCGAATTTGCCGTTCCGATTACCTATCAAGATGTGGTTGTGATCTTCTGTAGTGCCACCGGTCGGCGAAAGGGGCGATTCGTTCAGAAAAGCGATGCTCGCAAAGTTTACCCGAAATTCATTGCAGGGGAAATTTGGAGCGCCATCCAAGTGACCACGGCAGCCAGTGTTTGTGCTGTGGTCGATTTACACCGTGAGGGTAAAATCAACGACTATGGCTTTATTCGCCAAGAACAAATTCCCTTGCCCGATTTCCTGGCCAATCGCTTTGGCCAAATGTATCAAGGTTCCGAATTTGTCCCGCGAACCTTGGCTCAATCGTAAAAGAATATCAACAACTGAGAATCGGGAATCGAAGATCGAGAATCAGGAATCGGGAATTCAAAATCGAGAATCGAAAAACACTGTTACGGTTTCAACTTGATTACAAAAGCCTCGCCTCGAAAATTCAACACATAAACCAATTTCGATTGGGCATTTTTGGCCTCGCCGACTAAGTACATTTTTTGCTGGGCGTGATCCGAAACCAACATGGCACCGAGCCGTAAACCCGTCTGTTCTACGGCCACTTTCTTCCACTGGGGTTTAGCCCTATTCTCTTCCGCATGAAGCGCTGTCAGATTCACAATCACAATCGGGAAAAGCCAAAGAGAGGATCGCATACGGGACTCCTTCGAGGAATCGTGGTAGGAATATGCTCTTTATGATAGCCGTGCGATCACCCCCACCCGAAAAATCAAACGAAATTAAAATGTTTTACCTTGTATCGTTCACAAAAACTCTCTGCTCAAACCTTTGGCTTTGCGGTTGACTGAGGCATGATGATTGATTAGAGTAGTTGAAGGAGGAAATGAGTTGCTGATTCTTGGGCGAGTTTTGTTGACGTTGGCCTGTATCCCGCTTGTGATTCCCTCACAAGTGTGCTGGTGCCACGACCATACTCATTCCCATAATTCATCTACGGGACTTGAGACGGTCCCCCAAAATCCGGAACCCATTCCCTCACACTCTTGCTGTTCTCACAAAAATAAGAGCCGAGAACTTGGCTCCATTTCGCATTCAGAAAATCAATGTGTTACCGAAAGGAATTCCTCGAAAAATCAAAGTGTTACCGAATCGGATTCATCAAACTCTTTTCCGCCCATTCACGAGCCGTACTGTCCCGCTGTATGGGAACATAACCCAATCGCGATAATCCATTCCGCTCAGAAAGGATTGTGTGTTGAATTCGCATCGATTCTAATTTCAGTAAACCTGTTAGAAAATCGATCGGGTGCCCCCCCCCCGAGTGTGAATTTCGTTCCTAAATATTTATTTCAAACACCACTCTTTGTAGCTTTTTGCCGCTTTAACATTTGAGCTTCTCCTCTTGGCTTCGTCAACCCTTTTGAGGTTGATTCTATTTTTTGTTATCTTCCTTCGGCCTGAATGAATTGATCGTTTTCTGGCCCAAATGAGTTTGAATTATTTCGGTCTGAGTGACCTAGAAGGTGTCATCATGGAGAATGCGGCTTTCCCTCGAAGTTCGAGATTTCGTCGAGTGGTCGAAACAATTCCGACCTTATTGATCCTGACCATTCTCGGCTTGTTCGGTTGGTGGGGACATCGGACGGGCTGGACGATACCGAAATTTTCGGAACTTCGGGGAAACTTCACCGAGACCGATGATTGGTGTGCGGAACATGGCGTTCCCGAGAGTATTTGCATCGAGTGCGATGAAACACTGGTACCAAAAGGAAAATCGTTCGGCTGGTGCAAAATTCATGGGGTTGCAGAATGTCCTCATTGCCACCCGATTTTGGCTGAGGTATCCCCCCCCCCCGATGGTCACTGCAGAACAATGGGCCAAAGCACAGCGGGCATTGGAATTGATCGAAAGGCCCGAAAATAATTCGATCTGGCGCAAACACACCCCCCGAATTAAATTTGTCGATGCCGAGGCAGTCGATCGAA
>CAZFDX010000706.1:0-7633 GCA_964518325.1 uncultured Alcaligenaceae bacterium
GGATAGTTCTTGTCCCCTTGTTGCAAGCGTTATGGGTGATTGGCTTTCAAAGAGTTTCTCAACAACATCTTGATGCTGCCGCACGATTTCAACCTCGTTTGGATATTGAAAAGTATCGTGTTTCGGTGGTCGAGTTCTTCCGTTCAGGGGCCTTTCTCGAAAATTACATTCTGTACCATTTGTGGTTTTTGGAGTATCTGTTGGTATTTGTTCTGGTGATGTATTTTTTGGCTCCGAGTTGCGAACGAGTGTTATCCCGAACAGGAGCGCAAAGATGTTTGCGTTTCCTGTTTGCTTCGCGGGGGAAATGGCTGTGGTTGAGTTTAACCACACTGATCTTTTTTTCAGGGATGAAAGGACGAGCCGGCGTCGATACCCCGACCCATTTTTTGCCCGAACCACAGATATTGGTTTACTATGGATGGTTCTTTTTTCTCGGTTGGTGTTTGCACTCACAAATTTTTCTGATTCGCAAACTCGGTGAATACTGGCGATGGTATTTCGTAGTGGCCCTGTTCGTGATGCTGCCGATCAATCTTTCATTAACGGTGACAATCCGCGAAACCAACACCGAAGTAAAACCGATTTTATGGTGGGCGTATCGTTTCACCTATTGCGTGCTGACGTGGATGTTTGTGATGGGATTTATAGGTCTTTTCCAAAGATATGCGTCGCAGCCGAAAAAATGGTTCCGTTATCTGGCCGATTCGTCGTACTGGGTGTATTTGGTGCATTTACCCATTGTGGTGGCATTACAAATTATCTTTAGCCCGTTGAATGGATCGGGGACAATGAAGTTCATCACCATCTTGCTCATCACTTTAATAACGTGTTTAGCCAGCTATCATCTGTTCGTGAGAAACACCTTCATCGGCATCGCATTGAATGGGCAACGTCGTGATTAACGCATGGTAGATAACGATTGTCAGAGATGTAATCACTTGGTGAACACTCTGCCGGATGAATTAACTTTCATTGGAGCAACTGATATTTCTCATTCTCAAAAAAGACGATAGCATAATTGAAATATGATTTTTTCGGGGAGTGTTTATGGGATTATTCGATCAGCAAATCCAAATAGGTAAATCGTTTAACCCCCATGATCAAGCTATTTTGTTAGCAGGTGACACAAAAGAAACTTTGAAGACTCTTCCCGCCGAGATGGTGAAATTAGTTATAACCTCACCACCTTACAATATCGGCAAAGCCTACGAACAAGCGACGACCTTGGATGAATATATCGAGAATCTTAGGCCAATCCTCAACGAGATTTATCGTGTACTTTCTCCAGAAGGTTCTCTCTGTTGGCAAGTGGGAAATTATGTTGAGAAGGGAGAAGTTTTCCCGCTTGATATGTATTATTATCCACTTTTCAAACAGATGGGATTAAAACTGCGTAATCGCATTGTTTGGCATTTTGATCATGGTTTGCATGCCTCAAAACGATTCTCGGGACGTTATGAGGTGATGCTTTGGTTCACAAAGTCGGACACCTATACTTTCAATTTAGATCCGGTACGGGTTCCCTCGAAATATCCCGGAAAAAGGAACTACAAACGAGGCGCCAAGTATGGAACTCCTTCCGGAAATCCTTTGGGTAAAAATCCCTCGGATATTTGGAGACTGATGGTACATGAATGGGAAGTCGGTCTTTGGGACATTCCAAATGTAAAGGCCAATCATCCCGAAAAAACCATTCATCCTTGCCAGTTCCCAATCGAACTTGTGGAACGATGTGTGTTAGCTCTCACGAACGAAGGCGATTATCTCCTTGATCCATTTTCGGGAGTAGGCTCGGCAATGCTCGCGGCTTTGAAGAGAGAGCGAAAAGCCATTGGTTGTGAGAAAGAACCCCAGTATTTACAGATCGCTGAGGAACGTATTCGACAATTAGCAAATGGGACTTTGGGCTATCGGACCTTAGGAAAACCAGTGCATGTGCCAACGGGTCGAGAAAAAGTTGCTCGCATTCCCGAGGAATGGCAAAATCCCAATCCACAAGAGAGCTGATATGAAAATTGTTGGTCGTTTTTCTTTTAAGGAAGGGGAAAAAGCGGTTGGTGAGAATTTCCCCCAGCTCCTTCATGAGGTCGAATCGGTAATTGAAATGGTTGATGCTCATAAATGTAAAACGAAAACAAGCCAAGAAAAATCCAAAAAAGGAAAGGTACTTTTTTCTCCCAAGAAACTCAATAATGCTTTCAAGTTAGCATTCCAATCCTTGGAAGGTTGGGAACCAATCCGAGTGAAATGCGAATACTCGTCAGAGTATTACATCTCAGGTTATTCCCGAGAATCGATCCAAGGCGCGTTTCGTGAATTAGATTTTGTCAAGGAGAAACTCGGAGTAGAGGTTCAATTTGGCAAATATGCCTTTATGGTTTACAACGTTTGTGCCAAAATGACCATATTCCGCAATCTGGGCTACATCACGCATGGAATTGAAATCGTTCCTGTAAAATCGTTGGCGGAAGAAATGTCATCAGGTGTATCTTATTTTGAACAGTTTGTATGGGATTTGAAACAACGAGGGGAATCAAATATCGATATCCCAGTATTAATTTTAGGGATAGATGTCTAAATCGATTTTAAGAGCGTAGTTAGCAAAAAAAAGGAGGATTAGAGAGCGATACGACTCTCTAATCCTCTACCAATTGGCGGCCGTTGTGACACAGCTCGTCAGTGCGTCAGTAAGACCGCACCTCTTGGTTACCGCATATACTCACGGGACCACCTCCTTTGTGTTAAGTTCCACCCTAATTGGTTCCTCGGTAACAGGTCCCTTTTAGGCTAACACCTGTTAAGCCACGTTAGCTTAACCCTATTGCTATTATTTCCTTAGGTTCTTCAAATCTCAACCCGTTCTAGGAATTTTTTTCGATTTTTTCTTTCGGGTTGTCGTCCTGTTTCTCCTTGGGCTTTTTGAAATTCAACTCTCGAATTTCCCGTACCCAAATGTTTCGGAACTGAACCGGATTACCATGATTCTGCAATCGGATGGGACCTTTCTCTCCATGGGGTTTATACATCGGCGGCGAATCCCATGCGGTGTTGCCCAGAAGCTCCCAATGGTTTTGAATCACAACTCCGTTATGCAACACGGTAACGTAGCCGGGTTTGACCAATTTGCCCTCGGCGAATTTTGGAGCGTTGAAAATAATATCGTAGCTTTGCCATTCTCCCGGTTTACGACAAGCATTCACCAACGGCGGATGTTGTTTGTAGATCGAACCACATTGACCATCGAAATAGGTCTTATTTTCATAAGAATCCAGAATCTGAACTTCGTAGCGATTCATCAAGAACACACCGCTATTTCCGCGACCTTGCCCGCTTCCTTTCACTTCGGCCGGTGTGGCAAACTCAAGGTGGATTTGGCAATCGCCGAACTGATCTTTCGAGACCAAATCTCCTTTGACGGGAATCGCGACTCCGTCTTTGACTTCCCATTTCTCGGCACCGATCCACTTCGATAAATCTTTGCCATCGAACAAGACAATCGCATCGGAAGGGGGTTTCGTCGCAGAACCGGGATCAATCACTTTTGGTTCTTCCCACTCAATGCCCGATTTCCACTCAGCGGCCTCGACCGGTTTGAAAATCAGGAAAGCGCACCACATCAAGGCAGCGACACACAAACCTACCAGTAAATATCGTTTCATAGGGAGAGTCTCCGATGAGAAGAAAGTAGAACCAAAAATGGTTGCGCTTTTTTCTACGGAATCCCCCATCGATGAGAAGAAAGTAGAACCAAAATGGTCTCGCTTCTCTCGGCAGATTCCCCGTGATTCTCGGACAAAGATTCGATCGCGGAGGGACCTTTCCTTTGCCGATTTGAACCCGTTTGTGTAAAGTGTGTTTACCCATTCTGCTCGAAGGAGAAAAATTATGAATCGTCGGCAGTTCATGGCGGTCACCGGAACGAGTTGGTTGCTCGGTTCGCGTTTGGCCACGAGCCAAGAGGTCGAAAAAATCATTGCGGGGAAAGATTCGGCTTTGAAAATTGTCAGCACCGATCCTTTGGTGTTAGAAACGCCCGATCATCTTTTGGCGGCGCAACGAATCACTCCCATCAAATCGTTATTTGTGCGAAATCATCACGGAGCCAAAACTTTTTCCACGATGAAGACCCGCCCCCTTGAGGGAAATCTCGAAGTGACGGGCCTCGTCCGGTATCAGAAGGTCATACCGTTAACGAAGCTCGCCAAACTCGAACAAAACGAAGTCGAGATGGTCCTACAATGCTCGGGGAATTTTCGCTTCTTGTTCAGTAAACTTTCTCCCATCAAAGGAACCCCTTGGGTCAAAGGAGGCGTGGGTAATGTCAAATTCAAAGGGGTTCCCATCTCGGTCCTGTTCAAAGAACTAAAACTCGAAATCGATCCTTCTGCCAAGTATTTGACTATTGAAGGGGCCGATCAACCCGAAAAAGAAGGCCAAGCCGATTACGAAAAAAGCGTACCCTTGGACGTAGCGATCGAAAGAGGAATGCTGGCGTTGGAGCTGAACGGAGAGCCACTGCCTGCGGTGCATGGGGGACCGGTGCGCTTTGTGATTCCGGGATATTATGGTTGCAGCCACATCAAATGGGCGACACGGTTACGGCTCGAAGCCAGCGAAACGGCCAATGCGTTCCAACTTCCCGATTATCGCACTCCCAAAAAGCTCATCAAACCCGGTGAAGAGATCGAATACACCCTCCAAAATAGTGTGCCAAACTTCGATATGCGAATCAATGCCCGAATGCTTTCTCCCAGCGAGAAGGGCATCGTGCGGGCCGGCGAACCCACCCTATGTAAGGGGGTCACTTGGAACGACGGAGCAGCCAAAATTGATAGTGTTGATGTGTCGATCGATCGCGGCAAAACGTGGACGGCGGCCGAATTAGCGAAAGAGGCAAGCCCTTATGCCTTCCGTGAATGGAGCCTGAAAATCACTTTTCCGAAGGGAGAGCATCAGGTTTGGATACGAGCCACCGATGCGTTGGGGCGTTCGCAACCACTCGATGGGGGAATCTTTTGGAACCCTGGTGGGTATACATGGAACGGTATCGATCAGGTGAATATCACCGCGATGTAGTCTCGTGCTTCTGACATCCATTTACTTTCGTGATTTGAACAACGAAGTGGCCGCCTGTCTCGCCTCGCCCCCCCCCCCGATTATCATCCGATGAAACCATAGGGGGCACGTCACAGAATCCTTAAAGCTAAAGCCCCCGAAGAACATGGTCAGCCGTTGACCCTGTTGGATGATCGCAAAACAGCCGAAACATTTCGGTATCATGTCCCCCGAAGAACATGGTCAGCCGTTGACGCGGTTACGAGCAGCGTTGGCTCTATTGGTGTGAGGAGGTGGAGGCTACCAGCCGTGCGAATGTCCCCAGAATCCATGACTATGAGAAGGATCGCTGCAACCGGCCCCACCATCGTGAAAATGATTGTACAAGCGTTTTCCACTGCCAAAGGTATTTTTGATTGCTTCATCCGTGAGGACTTCGCTGGGAGTCCCTTGACACTGAATTTTGCCGTTGTTCAAGCACAACACATGGTGTGCCACTTCGCTGACCACACTCAATTCGTGTGAGACTAACAGAATGGTGATGTTGGCCTGACGATTAATTTCGGCAATGAGATCGTAGAAGGGTTTTTGATCGACGAAATCGATCCCCGCAGCCGGTTCATCAAGCAGTAACAATTCCGGCTTCGGCTCCAAGGCGAGGGCGAGCAAAACACGTTGCGTTTCGCCCCCAGAAAGTTTTGCCACCGGCCGATGGAGCAAGTGAACCGCACCCACACGGCTGAGCATCAGTTGACTACGTTCACGGACCTTTTGCGAAATGCCCAGAAACAAGGGCCACCGCTGCAAGGTCAAAGCAAAAAACTCGAGCACGGTTAAAGGCATCCGTTCGTCCAACACTAATCGTTGGGGGACATACCCCACATGATCGGGTCGGTGCGAACTATGGTCGTGCCCGCAGTGGAATTCAATGACCCCTTGATAGGGAACTTCCCGAATGAGCGCCTTCAGAAGGGTCGATTTTCCCGCCCCGTTGAGGCCGATCAGTGCTGTGATTTTGCCTCGCTGAAGTTCGCAATCGATTCCCCGCAGAATCGATCTCCCTCCCAGACTGACCGACAGGTTTTTGATGGTGGCTAGCGGTTTCATTTCTTCGCTTCTTTGAAGGCTTTCGCCAAGTGGTTCAGGTTCTCTGTCATCTTCTTAATATACCAATCGGCAGAAAGTTCGTTGGGTTTTGCAGTTTCTAAAGGGTCCACGCTCGCCAACTCAGCCGGAATCGCCTTTTCTTTATCCCCTCGCAGGGCGCTCTTGATCGCTTGTGCGGCCGATTTCTCGGCAAATTGTGGTTCAACCGTCAGCACACGAACTTCTTTATCCTGACAAAGTTTGGTGATTTTTCGTAATCGATCGGGTCCGGGTTCCACTTCCGGACGAACCATGATGGAATCGACAATGCGAATCCCAAACGATTCGCCAAAATAGGCCAAGGAATCGTGAAAGCTCACCACACGGCGTTCTTTTTCGGGAATTTCCTTCAATAGCTCCTTGGCTTCATTATGAAGCTCGTCGAGTTTTTTCAGATAGGCTTGGGTTCGTTCGTCGTATCCTGCCGCGTGGGTAGGATCGAGTGCTTTTAGTTCATCACGGAGCGACGCGACCATCTTCTTATCATCCCGAATCGACAGCCACACATGTGGATCGATCCCGTGATCGTGATCGTGATGATCCCCTTCCTCGTGATGACAGATTCCTTCTTTGAGCCAATTCGGATCGAACTTTTTGCCCAAGTCCAGCACACGCCAGTTTTTGTTTCCCGAGCTAGTGCCGAGCTTCTTGGCCAAGTCGTCGTCTAACCCCAGACCGTTGATGATGAACAAATCACAACCCCGAGCCAACGTAAGTTGCTTATTAGTGGCATCGCCGTGAAAGTGCGGACCGGTCTCGGTCAACAAGCATTCGACCTCGGCATCCTCACCTGCAATCGATTTGGCAAAGCTATAAATCGGTGCAAACGAAACGAGAACTTTGACTTTCCCTGTGGTGTTGCCCCAAGGGTCTTTCCGTTCGGAGCAACCCCCAGTTGAAGCCAACCCCAGCCCCGCGAGGCAAAGACACAAAACCGAACGAACTACATTTCGTCGTGAGATCATAGTTGAACTCCTTGGATTCTATTTGTTATACGAGGTTTAACCAGAACGGGTTCGCAAAACCATTCCAAAAGTGCCAAAGAACGATTCAACGAAACGCTCTGTCAAGTGTTAGATCGTCCCTGTGAGAGGTTCATCCCATTCCGCGAATTGTTTCTGGAGTTCAGAAAAGGTCAAACGAGGTGCGGGAGCCGGTTTGGGCGGCGAGATGGCCTTTTCGCGAGCTTTATCGGCCTCTTCTTGGAGTCGCTTCAGCCATTGGGGAACATCTAAACCAACACCAATCGGATGATCGGCAAGTTCCCGTAGTTGTTGCGAAAGTTTCTCGAACGCGGGTCCGAGTTGCCCTTGCCGAGATTCAATCGCGGTCGGTTCCACGGCGGCACATAATCGATCCAACGCCAAAGGTCGCAAAAATCGTTCTTCCAGCCGATCGCGAATGGTGCGGAGCCGCACTGCGTGAAGGG
>CAZFDX010000707.1:0-1755 GCA_964518325.1 uncultured Alcaligenaceae bacterium
ACTCAAAACCCTGCACGAAATTCAACTTTGGAAGACCAAATACTTTGGCGATAAAGGGGAAATGAACGCGGCCCTCAAACTGCTGGGGACCCTACCGCCGGAAGCCCGCAAACCTTACGGTCAAGAAGCTAACCGAATCAAAGTGGCACTTCAGGAAGCGTCGGAAACGGCGTTAACCCAAGCGAAAGAAGCCGAGTTAGAAGCGAGCCTGAAATCTCCCCCGATTGATGTGACGATACCCGGCAGGCCCCCCCTCGCTGGTCGCTTGCACATTGCCACGCAAGTGATGCGGGAAATTTATGCCATCTTCGCCGACATGGGCTTCCAAGTCCTTCGCTCTCGGGAAGTCGAAGACGACGAAACCAATTTCGGTTGGTTGAACATGCCGCCGCATCAGCCGGCCCGCGACATGTGGGATACCTTCTATTGTCAAGAGCCGGGCGTTCTGCTTCGCACCCATACTTCGCCCGGACAAATTCATGCCATGCGCCGCTTTGCCCCGAATCCGTGTCGGGTAGTGCTACCAGGTATGTGTTACCGGAACGAAGCGATTACCACCCGAAGCGAAATTCAGTTCCAGCAAGTCGAAGGTCTTGTTATCGGTCCCAGTATTACCCTTGCCGATTTGAAGGGAACGATCACGGCTTTTGCCCGCCGGTTGTTCGGTCAAGAACGTCAAATTCGCATTCGTTCGAGTTACTTTCCCTTCACCGAACCGAGCATTGAGGTTGACATCGATTGGCCCAAGGATGATCCCAATGCCGATCGACTGACAAAGGGAACCGGTTGGCTGGAAATTATGGGGGCAGGCATGATCCATCCCACCGTTTTGCGAAATGGCGGATATAACCCCGATGAGGTCAGCGGTTTTGCGTTTGGGATGGGTCCGCAGCGGATTACCATGCTCAAACATGGGATTGATGATATTCGTGAATTTTGGAAGAACGATTTGCGATTCTTAGAACAATTTTAGGCATCTCGTCTGAGGTATCTCGTCTGAGGCATCTCGTCTGAGGCATGCCGTTTGAAGCATCCTGTTTGAGGGATTCGATTCTGCTTCCAATGTGTTGCCTTTTTGACGGCATAAACCGAAAGCGAGCGAGTTCACCACCAAGACCGAGGCACATAATTCGATTTTAGTTGCCTTTTTTGGCGGTATACACGGCTGCGGGATCGAAGATACGCTCGCCGATGACCTTAAGTTCTTCGCCTTCGACCTTACGGAAAAAGCAGCTTTTGTAGCCTTCGTGACAAGCGGCTCCGCCGATTTGTCGCACTTTCAGCAACACGGTATCGGCATCGCAATCGATAAAGACTCCTTCGACTAACTGCACATGTCCGCTTTCTTCTCCTTTGCGCCACAGTCGTTTCCGAGAACGGCTATAGTAAACGGCTCGACCGGTTGCGAGCGTTTCCTCGAATGCAACCCGATCCATCCACGCCATCATCAACACTTCCCCCGTATCGGCATCTTGAGCGATGGCCGGAATCAGGCCCCCCGATTTTTCAAACGCTAGCATTCGCTGATCCTTTTGCAAAAACCTTTTCCTTTTTGAGAATTATAAATCTCCGAAGGTTCACCGCAAAAGGATTTTGCTTCCGGAGAAAAAAACACGCGCTCGATAGCCCCTCGATCGGGTGTCGATTGAGTTCACTTGGCTTTTTCGAGCAAATTCAACACGGCGTGGGACATCGTTATCACGCCATTTTTCACGGCTAAACTGGGATGCGGGAAGTAGGCATCGGTATGCATTC
>CAZFDX010000708.1:0-3046 GCA_964518325.1 uncultured Alcaligenaceae bacterium
CGGACGACATCCTTGAGAAACAACAGTGCTTGCGTTGACTTCCCCCGGCAGGAAAACGCCAACGGCACCCGTATAGCAAAGGTCCCCGTTCATAAACAGCGTCGAAGGTCCCGCTCGTACCGGTAACGAAGACATGCCACCGATGACCCTTAAACCGGCGTAATCTTCGTTCAGCGTGGGGAGAAATAATTCCGAAACGGGGAAAGTGTACGGGTCTCCAAATGCCAGCATCAGGGCATTATTCAGGTCATTTTCAAAAAGAGCATCGGGCCAGCCAAATAAGCTGGGACCATCGGGAGTTTCCCCAAGGGTCAAATGAAAAGGATGTACGCCCACGCGGCTGCCCCATGAGGCGCACCATAAAGAGATCGCAGGTTTATCCTCGACCTCGCGAGAGGTCCCAATGATCGACTCGCCAAGTACGCCTAAAACGGGGCACCCCCCTAATCGATTATAAACCGTTCGAGCAAGCGAAGCCCCATCATCCACATGGTGAGGTGAATAAAAGACTAATGCCAAATCGGGTATTTCATTTTGTAATTGGCCTAAAGCCTCGCGACAGATTTGCTCTGCGGCCTGAGTGGCATCAGGAATGGTAGACAGGGAGGCTGCATAAGGCATGAAACTCTCTCTCCGAGGGGTTGATAACTGATGTCAGTAGGGGAATTGGTATCACTTCCGGAATGAGCGTCCAAGTCTGAACCCCGATAAAAAAAGGATGCCCCCAATTTGTGGGACATCCTTTTCGCTTTTCCGTTATGAGATTCAAGGTTAGTCTTGGCTCCGGAGTTGCATGAGCAAGCGGAGAACATAGTAGAACAGCAAGACCACATCGGCGAGCAGTTCAATCGCGGCTCCCACATGCTCATCGGTGCTGTAGTAATGCATGATATTCGAGGTATCGTACAAAATATAGCCGGCCGCCAGTGCGATCATCGCGGCACTAAACCAAATCCCCAAACCGAGATGGAACCATCCGGTGAGGGCACCGACGACCGCCACCAACACAATCCCGAACGCTAACCAACTGAGGACCATCAGCCCAAAGCCAAGGAAAGAGAAGTCTTTCTTGGTGATTAGCACCACGGCCGAGAGTCCCCCGAAGGTGACGAGGGTAATCGCAGCCGCTTCATTGATGATGCTCAGGCCAAAGCGCATTTCGGCATAGGTCACCAACGGGAGCAGGAACAAGGCCTGAATGGCCGTGTAAAGAGCCAAGCCGGCATACTTCACGACAGGAGGGGCCTCCGCACGAGCCATCCACCGAGCAAGGAACCCCCCACCAATGAACAGGGCAATAAGCCCCAACAGCATGTACGGGGTCTTGAAAAGAAATACCACGATCTCACGACCGAGACCGAGATACGATAATGCTGCTAATGTCCCAACTAAGGCAAAAACGGAGACCGAAAGGGTCAGATACGTTTTGCGAATGAAAGCAATCCGTTCGCTGACAGGGGCATTGGCAGCCACATCACCGTAGTGATAGCCGTCTTGCAGATATTGTGACATGTGGGTTACTCCTTATTCTGGTTATAACATTATACTAAAATTGGATTCCTGTAAACAAGAATCTCGTGGGTCGCTTTGTAGTATTATTCGTTTCCTCTTCCATTCCTTTCGACTTTTTTCATTTTTTCGTCTAACAATATCGTCACACATAGGAGTTAGATGATGTTGCACCGACTCACGATTCTCGTTTTGGGACTGAGTATGTCCCTTTTAGTGGCCGCCGAGGAATGGCCCCAGTGGCGTGGCCCCAACCGCGATGGAATTTCCCCCGGCGAGGCTTGGCCCGACAATTTTGATAACCTCAAGGAAGTTTATCGAATCAAGGACCTTGGCCCCAGTTACTCGACCCCGATTGTTACCGAGAATTGGGTCTTTACCACCGAAACCGTTGATAAAAAGAAAGAAGTCGTCCGGTGCTTGGATCGCAAAACAGGGAAAGAAATTTGGCAGAAAGAATGGCTCGGCTCGTTGACGGTACCTTTCTTTGCTGCCCGAAATGGCTCGTGGATTCGCGCTACCCCCGCATGGGATGGCCAAGCCCTGTATGTTGCGGGGATTTGTGACGTTCTGGTTTGTTTAGAAGGTAAAGACGGCAAAGAACGCTGGCGCGTGGATATTGCCAAAGAATTAGGTACAGGGCTACCCACTTTTGGATTCGTCTCTTCCCCGTTGGTCGATGAGACGGGAGTTTATGTTCAAGCAGGTCTTTCCGTCGTCAAACTCGACAAAACCACCGGAAAAATCTTGTGGAAAAACCTCAAGGAATCCAACCAAATGATGGGAAGCGCCTTTGCTTCCCCTGTTTTTGGACGTGTTGCCGGACAGGATCAACTCCTTGTTCAGACCCGTTCTCGTCTGGCGGGATTGGATCGGAAAGAAGGTACCGTTTTGTGGGAGAAGCCGATTGTGGCCGATAAAGGCATGAACATCCTTACCCCCGTGCAACATGGGGATGGCATTTTCACCAGCTCGTATGGTGGCAAAACTCAAATGATTAGCCTGAGTTTGGCAGACGGGAAACCCACTCCCTCGGAATCGTGGAGCTTCAAGTACGAAGGCTACATGACCACCCCCGTTGTGGTCGATGGGCATGCTTATTTCTTCGGGAAAGATCGACGTTTCATCTGCGTGAATCTCAAAGATGGGAAAGAAACGTGGCGCAGTGATAAACGATTTGGTGAGTATTGGAGTTTGGTCGCTCGCAAAGATAAAATTCTCGCCTTGGATGCGAATGGGACCCTGTACCTCATCAAAGCCAACCCCAAAGAGTTCGAGATTCTCGCGGAGAAAAAGATTTCCAAAGCCGAAACGTGGGCCCATGTTGTGAGTGTTGGTAACGAAGTGTACATCCGAGATTTAGAGGGCTTGACAAGGTTCGATTGGACTAAGTAAAACACTAACAGTGTTTGGATACCCCCTTTTTCTTCAGGATGTAGCTCCCATGCGAGTCTTCGACTATTTCGACCGTGTCTACATTATCAACTTGGCCGAACGAACCGATCGACGGGCAGAAACCGTCTCTTATACACATCGG
>CAZFDX010000709.1:0-8356 GCA_964518325.1 uncultured Alcaligenaceae bacterium
GGTTTAGATAAAGGTAATTGTGAATGGTGATGGCCAACATCCGACGAGGAAATTCCCCAGTCGGGACCGTACTGTTTTTAGGGTCGGAAGCTCCGTTCTGGTTTGGATCGGTTTTGTTGTCCCCTTCGGTATTTTTAGCAAGCGGAGCATTGGGATCGGCCCGATGGAAGAGATGGGGTTTGGTCTTGTAGGTGTAGGCTAGTCCCCCCCCCGCCAAGAGGAACAAAAAGGCAAGCACCCCCAACGTGATCATGACGCCCTGACCACGTTTGGCGTTGTAGGTTCCCTTCCCTTTGTATTTCCGAGAGGTATCAAAAGCCGAGACATAGTTGCCCGCCTTGGTTGCCGTACCTGTTGCAGAGGGTGCGGTCGCTGTGGCAAGGGGTTGCACTTCCGGAAGGGGAGTCACCTGAGGAGCCGGCAGCGTACCCGTGTTTCCATTTGGAGGGGTATGGGCTGCCCGAATCTCAAACATATGGCCACAATGTTTACAGCGGACGGTTTTGCCAAGATACGCGGCGGGGACGTTTAGGGCGTTTCGACAGGAAGGGCACTGCGATTTAATCAATTGATCCATCATACGCTACGTCTCACTAATGAAGGTAATAAGTCCCTGCTTGTATGTATTTTTAGACGAGAAACACCCTACTGAAGGTTCCCACGCAAAAAAACTTCCGATTTCTTTTCCTAAGAATATCATTTTTCTCGGATGGGAATATCATTTATATAAACTCGTCCCTTTAAGTAATGTAACGATATTATGGCAATTTTGACAGAGAATTTACCGGATTCTCGCGGGCGATTTGGCAGGTTCGGTGGGCGATTCGTTCCAGAAACACTCATGTTTGCGTTGGAACAGTTGACCGAAGCCTATCTCGAAGCAAAATCCGATCCGACTTTCCAGAAAGAGTTTAGGCAGATTATGGCCGATTATGTGGGGCGTCCCTCGCGGCTTTATTATGCCAAACGTTTGACCGAGCATGTGGGGGGCGCCCAAATCTATTTCAAACGAGAAGACCTGAACCATACCGGCGCACATAAGATCAATAACGCGATCGGTCAGGCTCTGTTGACCAAGCGAATGGGCAAAACCAACATCATTGCCGAGACGGGGGCGGGTCAGCACGGGGTCGCCAGTGCCACAGCTGGTGCGTTGTTGAATTTGCCGTGTCGGGTTTACATGGGGAGTGAAGATATTCGCCGACAGGAGCTGAACGTCTTCCGGATGAAAGCAATGGGTACCCAAGTGGTCCCCGTCGAGAGCGGTTCCAAAACCCTTCGCGATGCGGTCAATGAAGCCATGCGGGAATGGATGGCCACCGTGGAAAATACCCATTACATTATTGGCTCGGTGATTGGCCCTCACCCCTTCCCGATGATCGTACGGGATTTTCAATCGGTTATTGGCGAAGAGACAATCGCTCAATCGTTTGAACAATTTGGCACGCTGCCGAATGTCGTGGTTGCCTGCGTGGGGGGGGGGTCGAACGCAGCAGGGATGTTCTACCCATTTATTCCCTATCCGGAAGTCGAACTCGTGGGGGTGGAAGCAGGTGGCCGCTCCTGTGAATCGGGCGAACATGCTAGCACCTTGAGCTACGGTCAACCGGGTGTTTTGCATGGCACCTTTAGCTATGTCCTGCAAGATTGTGATGGTCAAACGTCGCCGGTTCATTCGGTCTCGGCTGGTTTAGACTATCCAGGGGTGGGGCCGGAACATGCCTATTGGAAGGAAATTCAACGGGTGCGCTATACCAGTGTGGGGGATCGCGAGGCTCTCGAAGGATTTTCGTTATGTTCTCGCATGGAAGGGATTCTCCCCGCGTTGGAAACGGCTCATGGCATCGTCGAGACCGTCCGCATTGCTGCGAATCGTCCCAAACACGAACGTGTTGTGCTATGTTTTTCGGGGCGGGGCGATAAAGATTGTGCGGAAATTGCTCGTCTTCTCAAACTATAAACGGAATTTTTATACTTTGTGACAAACAATGAGGGGTAAGACCTCGTCATTAGAGTAACCTTTGGAACAATGATCTTTTAGCAGAGCGATCGTTTGGAAGAATGACCTTTGGATACCCATTGGAGAAAAAGTGATGAAGACCTTACCCCGTTTGTTGGTTTTCGGCTTGTTATTAATTGGGAGTAGCTCAACTCGGGCGGATGTGCGTTTCGATCCACCCGAGAAGCCGAAATTACGAATTGTTGTCGATGTGGAGGCGAAAAAACCAGCGTTGCTCACGCCGGCTCGGCCCGAAGGGATCCGCGATATGGCCCCGTTCGATAAAGAAGAAAGCCGTGCCCCTCAACCTCAATTGTGGATCATTGGCTCGGCCTTAACACTGGCTTTTATCACAGGGGGGATTTGGTTGATCCGACGCGGAACTTCCCATAAAACCTTAAGTCTGATTGTGTGCGCGGGGCTTGTCGCCACCGTAGGAACCATGGCCTACGCCGATATTGCTATTCCTAAGAAACCGAAGCCCAAAGAACAAACGCTTCTATTTGAAGGCGAATTCGAGCTTTCGGCCAAGGGGGACAAATCGTGGACTTTGGTTCTTGATCCAAAAACCTTTGAGAAAATCCAGAAGGCCAAACTCCCCGAATGATCTCCCGAACGATTTCACAAAGAAACCTCGTCGCCTGTATGGGTAACCTTTTGTCGGTTCCCCAAGTTTGTGGTTCGCTGAAGCTCGTCTGTTGAGAAACAATCTTCCCAATAGGTCGTTACTGGAATGAATACCGAAACGCTCTCGTCGATTCGACCCGTGGGAATCTCGGGTTCAGGTACTTGGTTTCTCGCGGGATTTGTGAGTTTAGTGATCGCAACGGCGTGTCTGGCGGGCATGGCCCCGATCGCTCTTTCCGTGGCGGCGGTGTTTCTGTTTGCCGGTCCGCATAATTGGATGGAAGCCCGTTATATCTTGGGTCGGCTCCCCGCTCGAACGGGGCGATTGTTTCCATTTTTTCTGGTCTCGTTTGTCGGAATCGTAGGGCTTACTGTTGCGTTCTGGTTGATACCGAGCTATCTGCGGTTAGCGGGAAATTCGTTGGATTATTCGACCCTGTATGCCGGTTGGAACAGCCTTTTTTTATTATGGATTGCCACCCTCATTCATATGCGATCGCGGACCAATCCCCGTTTTGATGCGGGTTGGGTTTGGCCGGTTGCCTTTTTGCTTATTGCGGGTGTATGGCTGGAACCTTTTGCCCTTTCCGTTCTGTTGGTTTACTTGCATCCCTGTGTTGCATTCATCTTGCTAGATCGAGAACTGAGACGATCCCATCGCGAATGGCGTTTGGCCTACTGGTTTGTGCTACCTGTGATTCCCTTGGGGTGGTTATTTGTTTGTTGGCAATCGTACCAAGCTCCTGCAATGGCGGGGGATGACCCTATCACGTTGGCATTAATGGCTCATGCAGGGGATTGGTTTTTGACAGACATTCCCCCACGATTACTTGTGGCTACCCATGCCTATTTAGAGATGATTCATTACGGGATTTGGATTGTTCTGATTCCCCTTTTAGGATTACGATCGGTCCCTTGGTCGTTGAAGACGATTCCTGTGGCTCGCCGATCGGTTTCTTGGCAATCGGCCATTACGACCTTTCTTCTATTGGGGCTATTGATTGTTTTCGTACTTTGGGCGTGCTTCTTGGTGGATTATTCCACCACGCGGACGATTTATTTTCTCGTCGCCATGTTCCATGTGCTGGCCGAAATCCCCTTCCTTTTGAGAATGCTGTAATCGTTGTTTGAGAAGGCTGTCATCGCTCATTGAGGATGTTGAAATTGTTGTTCGAGGATGTTGGAATCGCTCATTGAGAATGCTGTCATCGTTATGAATCTCGATCCCAAATACCTTTGGATGATGGGCTTTTGCTATTTGCTCACGATCATCGTTGAAACTCCGATTTTGCTCGTGGGTCTGTCCCGACATCATCCGATTCCCAGACGTTTATTTTGTGGACTTTGGCTCACGGCTTGCACTTATCCCGTTGTGTGGTTCGTGTTACCCGAGATTCTGATGGATTATCTTGGATGGAATCGGACGGGCTATATTCTCGTGGCCGAGACCTTTGCCCCGTTGGCGGAATGCCTAATTTTTTGGCTTGCCTTTGGGGGACGAACCTCGGAGCTAGGGGCAAGGCCACGAGATTTTGTCGCCATTGTCCTTGCCAATCTCGCTTCTTTCCTCGCCGGCGAGATTATGTACAGCATGTTAGACTAATCGAGTTCAACGAGAGTTGAGGATTTTGGTTCGGAAGCTCAGGGCGAGATTCCCAAAATCGAAAGTCTGATTGGAATTGGAATGACCGGGAAAAAAGAGGGATAAAAGGTCATCCAAGGCTTCTGCGGAAACATAATAGAAATTGAACTTGCCTTCTCGGCTGTAGTCAACCAATTCGGCGTTTTTCAATTGGGTGAGATGATGACTGACAGCGGGTTGGGACTCTCCTCCGAGTTCCTCACAAATGGCCGAAACAGAAGTTTTGCCATCTCGGATTAAGATTCCCAGAATTTCCAGTCGCATAGGTTCGGATAGGCTTTTGAATATCTTGGCAAGTTGTCGAATGGCCTTCTCATCGAATCGGTTTCGTTTTTTCTGTTTGCTCATGGGTTTGGTGAACCTCCGTGAGTTGTCCCAACCTGTTGCGGTTACCTAATCATGAAGTAAAGTCATGATCGAGTTTTCTTCGTTTAGGTATGCCTAGCATACCCCTAACGATCGTATCGTCAATTCTAATTTTGTCGATACTATCAATTATTTTAACAGTAAAGAGATTGTTAGCCGTGGGATACAAAAACCTTCGAGCGTGTGTGGATGATCTTCGGCGAACGAACCAACTGGTTGAGGTTTCCATCGAAGTCGATCCCAAGTTGGAACTTGCGGAGATTCAAAGGCGAGCGTATCGAAAAAAATCCCCTGCTTTGTTGTTCACCAAGGTCAAGGGAACACGGTTCCCGATGCTGGCAAATTTGTTTGGAACAATCGAGCGGACCCGCTTTCTCTTTCGGGATCGATTACGTCGCGTGCAGGATTTAGTCGATCTGAAAACCGATCCCAGCCGTGCCCTCAAAAAATTTTGGCGTTATTGGTCCGCACCGGTCACGGCTTGGAGCATGCTCCCCAAGTCTTGTCGGAATGGCCCAATTTTACAGAGAGAAACCACCTTATCGCAACTCCCACAACTCAAGTGCTGGCCCGATGATGGGGGCGCCTTTGTGACGCTTCCTTTGGTTTACACGGAGTCGCCTCAGCGTCCGGGTTGGCAGAAATCGAATCTCGGAATGTATCGGGTTCAAATTTCAGGAAACGATTATGAGCCGGATCGGGAGTGTGGCTTGCATTATCAAATTCATCGGGGGATAGGGGTGCATCATTCGGAAGCATTGGCCCGAGGGGAACGGCTTCCGGTGGCGGTGGTTGTGGGAGGGCCCCCTTCATTGATTCTCTCGGCGGTGATGCCCCTGCCGGAGGGGATGCCGGAACTGACGTTTGCCGGTGCCTTAGGGGGGCATCGTGTGGGACTGGTCACACCCAAACATTCAAGCGAATGTCCCAGAGCCTTGAGGATCCCAGCCGAGGCGGACTTTGTGATTTACGGCTATATCGATCCAACGCGGACGAAACCAGAAGGCCCTTTTGGGGATCATCTAGGTTATTATTCCCTGACCCATGATTTTCCGGTGATGACGGTCGAGAAGGTCTATCATCGCCCCGATGCCATTTGGCCTTTCACGGTGGTGGGGCGTCCTCCACAAGAGGATACTTCGTTTGGAGAGATCATTCACGAGATCACGGCTCCGATTCTCCCGACGGTGCTTCCAGGCGTCAAAGCGGTCCATGCGGTTGATGTGGCGGGTGTGCATCCTTTGTTGCTGGCAATCGGGTCTGAACGATATGTTCCCTATGCTAAAAATCGGCAACCCCAAGAATTGTTGACCATCGCGAATGCCATTTTGGGGCAGGGGCAACTTTCGTTGGCCAAATATCTCTTCATCGCTGCCCATGAGGATAACCCCCAATTGGATATTCACAATCTCGAAGAGTTCTTTCGGCATATTCTAGAGCGGGTGCATTGGGAACGCGACCTTCATTTTCAAACTCGTACTACTATCGATACATTAGACTATACGGGGACCGCCTTGAATGAAGGTTCCAAAGTTGTGATTGCCTGTGCGGGTGAAAAATGCCGAGAGCTTGCCACAGGGATTCCAGAAGGGATATCGTGGCCTGCTGGTACCACCTTGCCCCAAATGGGGATGGCCGGAGTCTTGATTGTGCAAGCCCCTCCGTACTCCGTTGTTCCGCCCTCTCAAAATGCTTTACCAAATGAGCCGTATTTACAAAGGCTGCTTTTGGCCCTTGAAAGTCAACCGGAGCATTTCCAAAAGATTCCGTTAATCATTCTGGTAGACGATAGTGTTTTTGCCGCAGCACGGATCGAAAATTGGGTGTGGGCCACCTTCACACGGTCGAATCCAGCAACGGATATTTGGGGGGTTGGTGCCCGCATTCTCGATAAACATTGGGGTTGTACCGGCCCCCTAGTGATTGATGCTCGCAGGAAACCAAGGCATGCCCCCCCCCTCATTGAAGACCCCGAAGTCACCAAAAAAGTCGATGCCCTTGCGGCTCGCGGCGGTCCCCTTTATGGTCTGATTGATTGAGTAAGGCTTTGAATGATTGAGCAAGGCTTTGAATGATTGAGTAAGGCTTTCTCTCGGCATTTTTGGGAGGATGATCCTGTAAGAGCCTATGCGAGGATTCAAAACGAGATTGGAGAAGAAAAAGCGTTTAGCTTGACGTTGGTGCCTGCGGAGTGTTTAGCTAGCAGTCGGTGAATGCGGAAGAATGGGAAAATGGATTCGGAAGGTGGTGCCTTTTATTGGTTCGGTCGCAATCGTTAAACGAGCCTTATGATGTTCTAAAACCACTGCCACAAAGGATAATCCCAAACCCATCCCTGCCGAGTATCCCTCGTACAGGGCGTTATCTCGTTTCGTGGTAAAATGGGTTTCCATACAGTGCGCCCGAACTTCCTCAGTCATGCCGATGCCGTTATCCGTCACTTCAAGCACAGCATATTGATCTTCCCGATAACATCGAATGGTCACCTCGCCTCGCCACGAGGCCGCGTTGAGAAGGGCCTGTTGTCGTTGGGGCGATGCTAAGGGGAGTTTTCTGGCCTCGGCACGGAGATGATTCCGCATTTCAAACGTGGCATCCCGAGCATTGAACACTAAATTTTCAATGGCTTGTTGCAAGTGAGAAAGGTCCCCTTGAATCCAAATCGCGTCCGGTGCGGTTTGCACCGAGAGATTCAATTTCCATTTTTCCGAGGCAAGACGACTCCAAGTGGCTCCTGTGGATTGAACCACTTCGGTCAAATTTAAGGGAGACATTTCGGTACGGGTAGGATCGCGCCGGACCGTGCGCAGGATCATTTGAAGTCGTTCGGTCACTTGTCCCAAGGTTTCTTGAACTTCGCTGAGCAGTTGAGATTGCTGCTCGGGAAGATTCGGGGATTCCAAACAGCGTGCCAATAAATCGTTGGGACGCACCAATAGGTTTTTGATGTTGTGAGCGTATGAGCCGGCCATGATGCCGATCCCTGCATACACCTGAGATTTCATTTCGAGGTTGGCCTTCTCGGCTTCTGCGGCACGGGCTTTAGCCTGAGCGACTTCGACCGATTGTTCGAGACTTTTTCTTCGTTCTTGTTCCGCGAGCGCAGAAGCCCGTTCGCGTTCCGCTTCGGCTCGTTCGCGTTCGGCCTCGGCCTGTCGGCGTGCACTTTCGGCCTGCAGAGTTTGAATTTCTCGTTGCCGTTCCCTTTCCCGATATTGGCTTTCTCTTTGAAAAAAGAAAAAGGCCCAAAGGGTCGCAAAAACCGTGATTAATAAGGTTATTACCAATACCCACCATTGCGAGCGTTGCCTTTCTTGCGCTTCCTTTTGGAGTTTATCGTAAACGTGCATCCGGTAATCGCATCGTATGACAGCAACAACCTCTTGATCGTTGAGAACTGGATGTTCAAACAACGGACGATCAACCGAACTCCGACGGGGCCGAGAAACCGGTGCGCTCCACTCGATTTTTTCTTGGAGAGCCGGAAACTCGATCTCGATATGAAAAATATCCATAAACAAGGGCAGTTGTCCCGAATACTTGCGCAGCGGATCGGTCATGGCCTTGAGTTGGGCTTCCATTTCGTGGTGTCGATCGGGGGTCGGCTCTTTGGCATAAAGTCGAGCTAACTCAGGCAACGTGAGCCGAAAAATTCTCGCCTCCTCAAGCCATTCCCGAAGGTTCGCTTCATCATTCTGACGGGCCGTGTCGGCACTTTGGAT
>CAZFDX010000710.1:0-6158 GCA_964518325.1 uncultured Alcaligenaceae bacterium
AGCGTGAAGACCGCGTTGCAACTCATCAACCGCTTCTTGGCGGAAGATGATTTCGATGCCGACACGCAATTTTGCCTGCACTGGTTCGAGCAAAACGGTTGGGAAACAGGGAAATTCGGCGAGGCCGATACGTTGGCCCGCGCCAAGGGAACCAGTGTCGAGGGGGTGCGGCAAGCCGGCGTGATCGAAGCGGGGGGGGGCAAAGTGCGCCTGCTGCGCTGGCCGGAACTCGATCCTGCGTGGGACCCCGCGAAAGATGCGCGAATCCCCGTCTGGCAGGTACTGCACCAAATGATCCTCAGCTACAATAGAGAGGGGGATTCCGGTGCGGCGAAGCTGTACGCAGCTCTGCTAGCGAAGACCGAAGCGGCTCGGCAGTTGGCGTATCGGCTGTACACCCTGTGCGAACGCAAGGGCTGGTCCGAAGAGGCACGGGCCTATAACGAGTTGGTCGCCGGTTGGGGCGGCATCGAAAGCGCCGCGGCCAGCAAGGTCCCCAGTTCGGTACAACAAACCCTGTTCGACTAAACGCAAAAGATACCATGACCACGCAAGATCGAATTGTGATTGATGCCAAGATTTTAACTGGTAAACCGGTCATTCGCGGCACACGGCTGGCGGTGGAATTTGTACTGGAGCTTTTGGCCCAAGGTTGGAGCGAAAAGCAAGTATTAGATCAATATCCCGGATTAAGCCACGAGGATATTCTGGCGTGCCTGCGGTATGCTACCGAATCTTTGAAGTCGGAGCGGGTTTATCCAGTAGGAGTATAAAGTGCGCATTCTCGCGAACGAAAACTTCCCAAGGGGTGCGGTCGAAGCGTTGCAAACGGCCGGTCACAACGTCGCGTGGATTCGTATCGAGAGTCCGGGCATCACAGATGAAGAAGTGCTCGCCCGAGCAGTGGCCGAGCAGCGCGTACTATTTACGTTTGATAAGGATTTTGGCGAGCTGGCCTATCGTGTCGGTCTGCCTTCGGAATGCGGAGTTGTGTTGTTTCGCATTCGCATGGATTCCCCCGATCAATTGGCAGAGCGGGTGGTGAATTTAGTTGCCAGTCGCACGGATTGGGTCGGCCATTTTTCTGTCATCGACGATACAAAAATCCGCATCCGCAACCTTCCCAGATCAGAATCTACGGATGCCAACCCCTGATTGGAGACCACATGAAACCTTGGCGCGAAATCGCGATTCCCCATAACGATGTACTGAAAGACACCTTCCTGCAATCGGAATTCGCGGCCGATATCGCCGCAGTCCATAATGGAAGCGCTACGACTATCTATCAAGATGCGAAGGCCTTTTTCGAGCGCACCTACATCACCGAAGGGATGCGTCAGCTACTCATTCAAGTGATGCAGCGACTCAACGGCCAAGGGGGCGAACCCGTCATCCAGTTGCAAACGTCGTTCGGCGGCGGCAAAACACACACCATGTTGGCAGTGTATCATTTGGCCACTCGGAAATGTCCCCTCTCGGAACTCATGGGGATTTCCTCTGTCGTGGATCGGGCCGGCCTGATGGATGTTCCCCAAGCACGGGTCGTGGTTCTCGATGGTGTAGCCCGAGGGCCCGGCCAAACGTTGAAGTACAACCGCACCACCGTCAAGACGCTCTGGGGCGAACTGGCGTGGCAACTCGGGGGAGCAGAAGGTTACGCCCAAGTAAGAGACTCCGACGAAGCAGGAACCTCTCCCGGAAAAGAAATTCTTCGGCAGCTCATCGCGGCTTATGCCCCTTGTGTTCTCCTGATTGATGAATTGGTCGCCTATCTCCGCCAGTTCCCTGAGGGACAGGTCATTTCGGGGGGTACCTTCGAGAGCAACATCTCGTTTATCCAAGCTCTCACGGAAGCGGTCAAACTGGTTCCCAATGCGGTGCTTCTGGCCAGTTTACAAGAATCGCAGACCGAAGCGGGGGGCGAACGCGGGACGATTGCTCTTCAAAGAATCGAGAAAGTTTTTGGTCGGGTTCAAGCGCTTTGGAAACCCATTGCCACCGAAGAGGCCTTTGAGATTATTCGCCGCCGACTTTTTGAACCGATACGAAATCTCAGCGAACGCGATGAGGTGTGCCGTGCTTTTGCTGATAGCTACATCCAACACAAAGAACGGCTCCCCAGTGAGACGCAAGAATCACGATATTATGAACGGCTGATCCAAGCCTATCCGATTCATCCAGAAGTGTTTGACCGACTTTACGAAGATTGGTCGACGATCGAAGGATTCCAAAAAACCCGAGGGGTCCTCAAACTGATGGCTCACATTATCTCGCGGTTGTGGAAAGACAACAATCAAGATTTGATGATTCTCCCGAGTAGTTTTCCTCTCAACGATCCGGCAACACGAAACGAGCTAGTATACTATCTGCCCAACGGTTGGGATGCGGTGATCGAGCGCGATATTGATGGAGATCGTGCGGAAACAACGGAATTGGAAAATTCGGAACCGCGCTTAGGACAAATCCATGCGGCCAAACGGGTGGCCCGCACCATATTTTTGGCCACCTCTCCTTCCAGTCACAACATACACAGGTCCAAGAAAGGGATCGATTTTGCCCGTATTCTCTTGGGGTGTTTACAACCGGGACAAAATCCAGCGATCTATCAAGATGCCCTTGGCCGGCTGGGGGACAAACTCCATTACCTAAGCAGCAACGGAGAAAGCTCTGCCGTCAACACCCAATTTTGGTTCGATACGCGCCCCAATTTGCGGCGGGAAATGGAAGACCGTAAACGCCGATTCGACGAAAAAACCGAAGTCCGCAAAAAGATCGAAGAGGTCGTCAAACGGGCTTTCTCATCGGTCCAGAGCTTCGATGGAGTTCATACATTCGTACCGCACAACGATGTACCCGACGATAGCCTACTCCGATTAGTCATTCTCCCCTTAGATACGACTTACCAGAAAGGATCGTCCCAAAGAGTCGAATCCGTTATTCAGGAATACCTCAGCAAAAATGGAAGTCGCCCACGACAACGACAAAACCGCTTACTGTTCATTGCGGCAGAACAAAGCATCGTGGACCGTTTGCGTGAGGCCACACGGAGATTGCTGGCTTGGGAAAGCATTGTTGAAGATGTTCGTTCGGGAAAGCTGAATTTGGATCAGTTTCAACTCAAGCAGGCCGAACGCGAGCTGAATACGGCGAAGCAGGTTTTACCACAGGTCGCGCGAGAATGCTTTAAGTGGTTGCTCTGTCCCAGTCAAGAAGACCCCCATGAGAAAATGACGATCGAAGCGCATCCGTTGAATACGTCCAGCGGAACAATACCAAACGAAGTCGATCGGGTTTGCAAAGAAAACGAGTTAATCATCGAGGTATGGTCCCCGATTCACTTGCGAAGTCAACTCAAAATGTACTATTGGAAGAACGGGAAAACATCGGTTCGGGCGACCGACTATTGGGAAGACTCCCTGAAATATCTCTACTTTCCCCGTTTGAGAAAACGCGGAACGTTTGATGAAGTTCTCTCCAACGGGGCTGCCAGCCGAGATTTTTTCGCAACCGCACAAGGATACACTCAAGACAAGTTTGAAGGGTTCCTTTTCGGTGAGGGGGGCATTTTGATTAACGATACCCTTCTTTTGATCGAACCCGAAGCCGCGAAACAGTACGTCAACGCAATAAAGGAGCGCACCGAAGTCGTACCAGCGGAACGAGAAACAACCTCACGCGGAGACACAAAGTCGCAGAAAGATCAACCAACCTCGCCTTCTTCTGAACTCCGTGACTCTGCGCCTCTGCGTGAGAAATCTCCTCCACGATCCTTTCGGGGCAGCGTCGAAGTGAACGCCGCGTTGGCCAAGTCGAAGCTACATAAAATCGCCGAAGAAGTGATCGAACTGCTGACGTCCGACCCAAACGCGACGGTCCGAATCACGTTGGAGATCGACGCCGAGTTCCCAAGGGGCGCCAGCGACACAATCAAGCGTGCTGTGAGCGAGAACGCTCAAAATCTCAAATTCAACCACCACGAGTGGGAATAAAAACCTGCGGATGGGGTGAGTGGACTCTCCCTACCTTCTGAGCAATTTGCCTCGAAATCGACTGCTCTTGTCCCAGCGGGAGAGTCCTCGTCCCTCTAAGCGCTGATGCGATTGAATAGCCGGACGTGTGATTCCAATCCAAGACCGTTTTTCGGATCGACCATTTCGACACCAATCAAATCCGTGATGTCCAATAGGCCACAAATCGTGCCATCTTCTTCCACAACGGGTAACTCCGAGATTTTGTGGTTCCGCATGATCTCAATCGCTTCCGCCATGCGAGCATTGGGGCCTATCGTCAAGGGCATACGGGTCATGATTTCTGAAACGGGAGCATCAAACAAATGATCGGCACGTTTCTCGAACAATCGTGCGAGGTCCGAATCCGTAAATAGCCCTGCTAACTTTCCTTGCTCATCGAGCAACATCACCGCACCGGTTCGACGGCCAAAATGTCGGGCTTTTGCAAAAACTTCTCGAACGGTGTCGGTCGTTTTGGCTAATCGTAATTCCGTCCCCGAGCGCATATATTCCGCAACGGTCGCTAGCTTGAAGCCTAAACTCCCCGCAGGGTGATAGCGAGCAAAATCATCGCGGGTGAATTGTCGGCGCTCGGCCAAAACGAATGCTAAAGCATGCCCCAAGGACATGGCCACCGTGCAACTGGTGCTAGGAGCGAGCGCATCGGGGCTGGATTCGACAATTGGTCCATACACCAAGGCCGCATCAGCCATTAAGGCCAATCGGCTTGCTTTGTTCCCTGTGATCCCAATGACCGAGGCAGCCAACTTCTTCAACGGGGTCAGCAAGCGAACAATCTCCTCACTCTCCCCACTATTGGAAATCAGCACCACCACATCATTCGGGTGAATCATTCCGAGATCGCCGTGCAAAGCCCGTGTGGCATCGAGGAAATAAGATCGCGTTCCCGTTGAATTAAAAGTCCCCACAATCTTTTGAGCGACATCGGCCGATTTTCCGACGCCCGTTACGGCAATACGTCCCGCACAATTGAACAAAATTTCAATGATTCGATCGAACGAACCATCCAAGCGGTCCGCAACTTCCTCCAAGGCTTCTGCCTCGGCTCGAAGCACCTGTCGAGCGTAGCTAATTTGATCCATAACAAGGTCCGTGTCCAAATCGAGAAGGGGACTCATGGTCTTCCTGAGGTAGTGACTGTCTGTTTTGTTTCTCTGGGTATGATCTACCCTATCCTACTCGGTCTAGGCAACAGAAGTTTTTTGCACAGGGAACCATACCATCATTATCTTATCCATCTTGCCTATTTGTTTAACAAACTCTTTAAGATGGTTTCAGAAATTTTCTCAGGATCATAGACACATCCCCCCCAGACACCCCCACTGGCTTCCTGTAGGATGGCCCAAAGTTTGGTATCGGCGGGTAAATCTGGATCGGGGCGAAGATCATCTCGCAGGGGGCGTTGCGCCAATTCTTGCGTTCCCCATTCGATTCCTTTCTCTCCCGTTGCATCCCCCACAAGGTCAACGCTTCCTTCCAGCGTGTTTCGATCGATGATGATTTGAATCAAATCGCCATTGCGGATTTTACCAATCGGTCCGCCTGCTAGGGCTTCGGGAGAGATGTGCCCAATGCAAGCACCGGTTGAGACTCCCGAGAAGCGAGCATCGGTCAACACGGCCACATGTTTCCCCCACGAGATAAATTTCAGTGCCGAGGTGACTTGATAAGTTTCTTCCATGCCGCTCCCCATAGGGCCACGGGCACACAAAACCAAAACATCTCCGGGAACGACTGAGACAGGCCCTTGACCTTTGATGGCAGCGATGGCGGCTTTTTCGGTAGTGAAGACCTTGGCGGGTCCCACTTTACGATAGACTCCATCCGAATCGACTACACTCGGATCGATCGAAGTCGATTTGATGACCGAGCCTTCGGGGCAAAGATTCCCGCGAGGGAATGTCAGTGAGGAGGTCAATCCCATTTGCTTGGCTTTCTCGAAGCCGAGGATCACATCGTCGGGATTGATGCCATCTTTGGTTTGGAGAATTTCACGAAACCTTTTCCGGCGCTCCGATTTCTCCCACCATTCCAATACTTTCCCCCAAGATTGGCCCGATACCGTCAGGCAATTCAAATCGAGCAAACTATGTTCCCGCAGATGAAGCATCACCTCGGGGACTCCCC
>CAZFDX010000711.1:0-5790 GCA_964518325.1 uncultured Alcaligenaceae bacterium
CTCTTTCGTTTTACCCAAGCACTAACAACCGAGTCGAAGCCCCATTGCGTCAAAGGGAGGTGAAAGGGCTTTGCTCTTTCTCTTTAGGATCAAGTTGGAATCCATGGATATGATTCAATCAAAGGGGTATGCGTATTTGACCCCATTTTCCTTTCGGGGATTGCTGGCCACCGAGAAGGTGACAGGGTGGGGAGGAACGATTGGATTAATTGAGTTCATTCAGGGCTTTTTCGATGGCTCGTTCAATTTGGTCGAAGTTTTGGCCACCGGTCCAAGTCTTGATGAGGTTTCCTTGAGCATCGATGAGCATAAAGGTCGGCACAGCAGCAACATCAAATTGCTTCGATAACGATTGCGAACCATCCACAATGTTCGGCCAAGGGAGAGGGTTTTTCTCCAGATAACTCTTCAGGCGATCCTTGGAATCTAAGGCAACCCCTAAAATTTCAAAGGGACGATCTTTGTACATCTGTTTCAAGGCCCGTTCGCGTGGTTCTAACGCCTTACAGGGACCACACCAAGTCGCCCAAAAATCAACGAGAACGACCTTCCCTTTAAAATCCGATAGCCGGATAATCTCCCCATCGACCCCCTCGCCCACGATATGAGGGGACTGAGTTTTTGTCGTAGGGTTACCAAAGTCGCACCCCCCCAAAAATAGGCTAAAGAGACTAAACCCCACGAACATCGTTGAACGAATCATAATTTTTAGCTCGTTGAAAATAAAAATTGCCTGCCGGCCTTACATAATCAACCTTAGCAAGTTCTCCCTCGCAATGCCAATTTTTTCGGGAAATCGGTTGATAAGTCGAGAAGTCGAGAAGTCGAGAAGATGGATAAATCCACTCGATGATAAAGCACAACAACTTGATTAACCAATCAGGGTACGCAATTCGTGCAGGACCGAAGAGATGGGAATCCGTCTCTGCACCAGAGTATCGCGATCGCGTATCGTGACCGTATCGTTCTGCATCGTTTCCCCATCAATTGTGATACAAAACGGTGTGCCGATCTCGTCTTGGCGGCGGTAACGGCGACCGACTGCCCCCCCATCGTCGTATTGGACGTTAAAATGAGCCTTCAATTCTCGATAAAGAGCATAGGCTTTTTCGGGCATGCCATCCTTTTTCACCAAAGGAAAGATCGCTGCCTTGACCGGAGCGAGACGAGGATGAAACTTCATCACCAAACGCTCTTCGAGTTTACCATCGGCATTGGGTGCTTTATCTTCCGTGTAGGCTTCACAGAGAACCGCCAGCGTAAAACGATCGGCGCCTGCCGACGGTTCAATCACATGCGGAATGAATTGATATTTCGCTACCTCCTCGGGGCTGGGGTTCCCTTTCAACCAGGCCACGAACGAATTGGTGCTTCGGCCAGCGGCATCGCGATTCCACGCATCTTCATCAAAATACAGCAGCGATTGCTTGCTATGCTCCATGTGTGCTTTCAAATCGAAATCGCCACGATGGGCTACCCCTTCGAGTTCTTGGTGTTCGTCCGAGAAAGGGAACAGATATTCAATATCGGTGGTACCTACCGAGTAATGGGCCAATTCCTCGGGAGTTTGCTCGCGGGGTTTCAGTTTTTCGGAGCGGATACCCAATGTGCTGTACCAATTCTTTCGGACGTCCCGCCAGTATTCGTACCACATTCGTGATTCCGAAGGGTGACAGAAGAATTCGATCTCCATTTGCTCGAATTCTCGACTTCGGAAAGTGTAATTGCGTGGATTCACTTCGTTGCGGAAGGCCTTGCCAATTTGGGCGATTCCAAAAGGAATTTTCACCCGTGAAGAATCGACCACATTCTTAAAGTTGGCGAAAATCCCTTGTGCGGTTTCGGGTCGGAGATAAACGAGGTTATCGTCATCCTTGATGGCACCGGCATGCGTTTCAAACATCAGGTTAAAAGGACGCGCTTCGGTCAAGGTGCCGGGAACTTCTACGTCGGGGCCGACCACCTGATTCCGAGCATCGGCGTCTTTCGCCAAGGTCATGTACGAAACACTATGGACCGGTTGCGTGAATTTCTTTCCAGCCGCCCGAGCTGCTTTTTCGGCCTTTTTGATGGCCAGTTTGAGCGACTCTTCGTCCCCTTTGATGAAGGCATACATCAACGGCGGGGTCACCTCGGGATGGCCTGAAAAAACTTCGAGCTGGTCGGCCCTGTAGCGTTTCTTAGTCTCCTTACAATCGCACATCGGGTCTTGGAAGCCGCTGGCGTGACCACTGGCCACCCAGACTTTCCGATTCATGATGATCGAACAATCTAGCCCGACCATGGTGATTTCTTGTCCGTTCGGTCCCAAAGGGGGATTGCGAACCATGTCCCGCCACCAAGCATCCTTGATGTTCTTTTTGAGTTCGACCCCTAAAGGTCCATAGTCCCAAAACCCGTTAATACCGCCGTAGATTTCACTCGACTGGAAGATAAACCCGCGTTTACGACACAGAGAAACAATTTTCTCCATCAAATCCGACGACGGCATAAGCACTCCTAGTAAAAGAAATCAAGCAACGGAGAGCATTTTACGAATCTGCTTCAACAGGGGTAGGCAACAATCAGGGTGGGATCATACTCAAGGCTCCAAGGCTCCTTGTGCATGGGGCATGGTGGGGGAAACTGCTTGGCCCTATTGGTGTAGGAGGCAACAATCAGCGAAGGATCATGCTCAAGAAGGAGGCGGCTGATTGGAAGAGAATCGGGTCTGGTTTCTCGAAGTGGAGAAATTCGCAGCGATCACAGAATCCCGCAAAACGATCTAGGCCTTTTTCAAAATGGCTTCGACGTCGGACCACGAACGAGCCGATAAAATTTTTCGGATGGCTTGATTCAGCAAAGATTCTTCCTCACAGGAAAGGATCAGCTCGTCGAGTTGTTGGGGAGTGTCAGGAAATCGTTCATGACATAAATCGATGAGGGTTTGACGAGCAATCCGAATCGCCCCTAGATGAATCCCTTCGTCGAGGCCGAGTTTTTTGCCTTCATCGAGGCCGAGCTTTTTGCCTTCGTCGAGGCCGAGTTTTTTGCCTTCATCGAGGCCGAGTTTTTTGCCCTTCTCCAGAACGTATTGGTAAGTGACCGAGCTTTCCATGTGAAGCCTCCCCGAGAAAATCTCGTTCAGGAATCCGACATCACGATATTTTATCCCTGCAAGGAAAAATGTGGCAGACCAAATTTGGTTACGAATTTCTTCCGAGTCGATCGTTTTGACAACTTGTTCGATGCGATCCACAATTCTGGCGAGTTCGCTCTTGGGAAACTGAGCTAAGGTGGCCAGAGGCGCCACCGCAGGCCCCCCTTGGATTAAATCATCGGGGTTGAGTTCCCAAAGTTTAATCGCCCGATAATGGTATTGCGAATCGGGGGAATGGGCATGTTTGAGACGATGCTGTTCTAAAGAAGTTTCCTCAGGTACGGTGGAAGGGTGAGCGTAAAAAATAAACGTATCAACCACAGGGGTCAATAGTTTTCGACGTAAGGCCAATTCACGAAGATGACAATTGGCGATGAGCTGTAAGTCCTTCTGAGCTTGGAATTCAATGATGATATGACGGAGATTGGACCCTTCGCTAATCTCGAAAATTTTATCGGAAGAGGCCGTGATCGTGGAAAGGTCTGTTTCCACAACGGAAACCTCGGCCCCCTCCGGAACAGCTTTGGTGAGCCTTAACCAAGCGAGTGGGTCATAGTTGAGAAGGTCTTTTGAACCGGCATCAATCGATTTCGCCATGAGCGAACCCTTGTGGGGGCCTGATCAGAATTTTAAGGCATGTCGAACGATATTTTCTGCCGTGAGACCGTACTTTTGCAAAAGCCCTTCGGGGGTTCCGGATTCGGCAAATGTATCGTTAATCCCCACAAATTGCATCGGAACGGGGTGTTGACTCACCACACTCATGGCGATGATGCTCCCCAAGCCTCCATGAAGGAGATGCTCTTCAGCCACGAGAATTTTACCGGTTTCCTTTGCGGCTGCCAAAACGGCTTCATGGTCGCAGGGCTTGGCGGTGTGGAAGTCTAAGACCCGAGCTTCGATCCCCTTTTTGGCTAGTTCTTCCGCTGCCATCAAAGCGGGGGCCACCATCAGACCATTCGCAATGATGGTCAGGTCTTTTCCTTCACGAAGTTTGTTGGCTTTGCCCAACTCGAAAGTGACACCATTGGGATAAACGATCGGGACATTGGGGCGACCTGCACGAATGTAAGCAGGGCCTTTCTTGGCAGCGACCGCCTTGCAGGCAGCGTGCATGCTCGGTTCATCGGCCGGAACCACCACAGTGAAGTTTGGTAAGGAGCAAGCCAAGCCCACATCTTCAATTCCCATTTGTGAAGGTCCATCTTCCCCGATGGAAATCCCTGCATGGGTTCCAACCACCTTCACATCGAGGCAGGGGAATGCCGCCGACATCCGGAGTTGATCGTAGGCATTGCACATGATAAAGGTGGCAAAACTGGAAAGCCACGCTTGCTTCCCGCTGGCAGCCAGCCCCGAGGCCACGCCGACCATGTTCGATTCGGCAATCCCGACGTTAAAAAATCGCTCGGGGAATTTTTTGGCAAAAATCTCGGTTCGAGTCGAGTTGTGGACATCGCCATCGACCACCACAATATCGGGTCGCTCGGCCCCTAAATTCGCAAGAGCTTGACCGAACGCTTCCCGAGTTGCTTTTCCAATCATGAGTGACATATTTCTGATATTCGTTTGTAGGTTTAATGAAATAATGTTAACAAAGGTTGTTGTTATCGGCTTTGTTATAGGCTATCGATGTAAGCCAACGCCTTTTCGGTTTCTTCTTTGGTTAACGGTTTGCCGTGATGGTTCGGGTCGCCCGCAAGAATATCCATAATCGGGTAGCCCTTTTTGGTTTGGCTAATGATGACGCTTGGCTTTCCAGTCGTTTGAGTGGCCTTGGTCAACGCCTCATAACAGGCAGTCAGATCGTTTCCGTTGATCGTTTGTGCGGACCAACCGAAAGCCTCCCAACGGGGAGCAATGGGGGTCAGGTCGAGAACCTCTTTTGCGGCCCCAGTTTGCTGGTAGCCATTTTGATCCACAATGGCAATCAGGTTATCCAACTTGAACTTGACCGCACTCATGGCGGCTTCCCAAACTTGGCCTTCATTAATTTCGCCATCACCCATCAGCACAAAGACTTTGAAATCGAGCTTGTCGAGTTTGCCTGCTAAGGCATGTCCCACACCGATCGAAAGTCCTTGCCCCAGCGAGCCGGTCGAGGCTTCCACTGCAGGCAGTTTGCGATAATTCGGGTGCCCTTCGAGGGGGCTTCCGAGTTTACGCAAGGTCAGCAATTCGCTGGCGGGGAAATGGCCCGCTTCCGCCATCAGGGCATACAACAACGGGGCAGCATGACCTTTCGAGAGAATAAATCGATCTCGTTGGGGCCAGTGGGGATTTTTTATATCGAACTTCAAAAACCCCCCGAAGAAAATGGTGGTCGCAATTTCGGCTGCGGATAAAGACGAGGTTGGGTGTCCGCTCGCTGCTGCCGATGTGCTTTCGACGATTCCCCGTCGAATTCGTTTTAATCTTGCTTTGAGATCATCAAGAGAAAAAGACACGTTGAACCTCTCCTAAAAAAACGTTGATGTAACCTTAGGATAAGAAATCTGACAGGTCCGAGAACGGGAGAAATTTGAAACTTGAAAGAAACCACTGCTCTCTGCTCGAATTTTCACCGAAGCCATTTTCTCCCGCCCGAGTTTTCTCTGGTTCCGATTAGGCACACACTCACCCTTACGCCAAATGGCGACTGTGCTAAAATG
>CAZFDX010000712.1:0-2884 GCA_964518325.1 uncultured Alcaligenaceae bacterium
CCCAAAGTCAGAGCTGTGGTGGGCGAAATTTGACCGCGAGGAATCGGACGATTGGGGCGTTCTTTGGCATCTTCTTTCCGGTCAAAATAATCGTTCAGAACCATCCCTGCCAGATACATCAACCCCGAGGCCGCCAAAAGAAAATAGGCCTTTGGCTCGCTGAGAATCCCCGAGCGAATCGGGGTCATTCGGGCCGTGACCGCTAGCCCCAACCCGATATCGGCAAAGGCAGTGAATACGTTCGGTAGCCTCATCAATCGGGCATAGGGAAGAATCATCATTCGCTAAAAACTCCGAGGCTGATTTGTGGCGTGCCACCCTGCATGCTCATTTGTGGAAAGGGGGAAGAATCGTTATTCGCTAAACACTCCAAGAGGCTCGGCAATTTTGAGAATCCGTTCTCGGGCCGTTTTGGCTGCGTAATCGGGGTCTTCGGTATACGGATAAAGTTCAATCGTTACCCATCCGTTGTACTGGATTTCCTGAAGTGCCTTTAATACCGAAGCAAAATCAATGGCCCCCTCGCCCGGAATTAAGTGATGATGCACCCGACTCCCTGCAATATCCTCTAAATGCACATGTTTAATCCATCGGGCTAAACGTCGGACCGATTCGGCTGGGTCTTCCCCAACACAAAATTGATGCCCAATATCGAAATTCAACCCCACCGCCGGCGAATCGATATGGCGCATAAACTCTTCAAATTGCTCGGTGGTTTCGATCAACAACGCCGGCTCTGGCTCCACAAGTAGCAGGACCCCTTCTTTTTCTGCATGTTCGGCGACCGGCTTGATCTCCTCCACAAAGGTTTTTAAGGCCCCCTGCCACGAGGCCCCCACTTCGACCGGTCCGCCTGGTTCGGTGGTGATGCATCGCGCCCCAAGCTCTTTGGCCAAGGTTAATGCCCGTTTGGTGTGATCGACTCGAACGCGGCGATAGTTCAAGTCGGGTTCGATCCAAGAGGGAAACCAATAAAGTTGCCGCCGATCGGAAATGGCATGCATCATGAAGGAGTTGATGTTGGAAATGCTCAACCCATTGGAAGCCAAAGCATCACGCAGGACTTGTTTCTGTTCCGGTAAAAGGTAGGCAGGCCAAGCATGGGGAACGTCGGCCATGATCTCGACCCCCTTATAGCCAATCTTGGATAAGCGTTGGCAGGTTTCAGAGAACGAGAACCGTAAATATCCATTCGTCGAAAAAGCCAGTTTCACAGATAACTCCCATGTGCCTGATGTGAGATATTTTGGAACTTACCCAAGGAACTTCAATAGCACCGATCCGCTTGCCCCAATCGATAGGGGGATAAGGGGGGGATAGAAAATCCATTTCTCAGGACGTGCGGAGAACTTCGCCGATCACATGTTCCACCCGTCCCTAACGAAATTCATTTCTCGACGTGGGACAATTCTTTCCTCTTTTGGAATGCCTTTGGACCGCAGTTGTGAAAATCGACCCGACCCGATTGATCGCGGAATAGGGGGGCGCTACAGGCGAAAAAGTCCGCGTCACATCCCGCGATGAGGCCTGAGACAGGGAAAATCGCATCCGAGGAGGTCAGGCAAATCATTCTATAAATGTCTAATTTTGTCTATTTATTTTCTCGGTTTACCAGCAAAATTCACGATTTATCGTCTCTTGGTGTCTATTTAGTCAAAATTATCTTGAAAAATCGCCAAAAAATGTCCGTAGAGGGATTGCAAGGATAGTGAACATATGTATACTAATGACATACACCACTAAATAAGGAGTTTGAATCAGCTCTCACCAGTTGATTCACATTACGAGGGTAACACAATGGAAAGCTGGCGCACAGTATGGCGGGAAGGTTTCGCCCCCTCTCTTTCGACCGCGGGCCTTGAAGCACTCCGAGAAGCCTTAATCAACCACAGTGAAGAATTATCTCAAGGTTCGACCACCACTCCTCCTCCTCTGATGTGTGTGCAGGATTGGCCCGTCGAAGCAGCTTGTGCGGTGGGATATTGCGGCTGGCGGGGGGAAGGATTGGAAACCGTCGGCGAAGTGGAAGAGTATTTTGCCCGTTGCTGTTTCGAGGCCGATCAACGGCTGGGAGAACCGGCTGCGTGCCGCTGGTTTTTGAATTGGTTCGACGATACCCCGCGTGAGGAAATGTGTGCCGAACTGCTCAGCGAGGTCGAACTCGAGTTGGAACGCCGACAACGCAAAATCCAACCCGTGCTTCCGGAAGGTGTGGAAGACCCATTCTTGGGGTTCACCGTGGCCTAAGGAACAAAGCTAACCCAACAAGAACAAGAACAACACGGTCCATGTGACCTAAACGATAACGAAAAACCCAACGATAAACCCAAACCATTAAGAGTACCCAAATAAATCGAGTTGAAATCGAAAGGAAATTCGCCATGATCTGCCGTCACTGCAACAAAGCCAAAGTGAATCGCCCCCGTGGGTTGTGCTGGTCTTGTTATTACAAACCCGGTGTGCGAGAATTGTACCCCTCGACCAGCAAATATGCCCGTCGGGGAGTGGGGAATTTTTCGGGGCAAGCCCCTTTGCCCACCTGTTCCACTGTTGCGAAACCGGGTAGCCCTGAAAAAATCGCTATTTTGGCAGAACGTGCCCGTCTGAAACAATCGTTGTGGCATCCGGATGATGCCCGTCTCGAAGATGATATTTGCACGACAGATCAGGCGGCCTAAATCATCCTCCACCTCACCGACCGACCAGACCGCATTCCCATTCGAATAGTTTGGTTTGTTGAATCGCCACTTCCCCCCTGTGAATTTTGCCAGAAACTCGAAAAATTATCTGCCGAATAACTCAGCTCTTTCGTAACACTAACACCATCATTATCCTATTTGATTTTATCTGGAGGCCCTGTCGTGGCATTTAACTGTCCGTATTG
>CAZFDX010000713.1:0-6012 GCA_964518325.1 uncultured Alcaligenaceae bacterium
CGAAAGCTCTGGCGAGTTCCCCCTATCTGGAAAATTTGACCTCGCTGACTTTGGGTCGGAATCGGCTGCGAGATCGCGGGGCCGAAATTCTTGCCACGGCTTCCCACTTCAAAACCCTCGTTCCGCTCGATCTCCGAGATAATGCTATCGGCGATCTGGGGGCCTCGGCCCTTGCCGAATCCCCCCACCTGAAAGCTCTCAAATCGCTCGAACTGGGTCGGAACGAAATTGGCCGCCGGGGGCTTGAGGAGCTGGCCCGTTCGACTTCCTTGCACTCACTCACTCAGGTGGGATTAACGCTGAATTATGTGGGCGCGCCTCGTTCTGGCCCCCCCCTCGCAGGGGTCGGGCATCTTCGTCACTTAGACCTTTCGGGCAATGCCATTACTCCCGATGCGATCTTGGGAATCATTGAAATGCCCTCTCTGGGACAGCTTGAATACTTGGACCTCTCTCATAATGAATTGGGAAATACGGGGGCTTGGGCTTTGTCTCGCTGGCAGGGCCTATCCCAAATTCGTGTCCTCAAACTCAATAGCAATCGCATTGGAGATGAAGGGGTCCGCTCTCTGGCACGGTCTCAGTATTTGACCAATTTGATTGAACTCGACCTGAGCGAAAACCCCATTCATGATGCCGGTGCCTTGGAGCTGCTCAGTGCAGCCAGTTTAGCACAGCTCACCCGTTTGGGCATGCCCAATCTCGGTTTGACACCCACAACCCGACGGGCATTACAAACCCGTTTTCGTGACCGCGTTTCCTTAGGAATGTAAAAAGACGTTAGACTAAACAGGTTCTTCCGCAGTTCCCAAAAAACGTATTTTTTTGAAGAAATTTTTCTTCCAATTGAATGAGGAGTCTGTTAAGATTTCCTTCAAGTAGGTGCATCTGACCTACACCTCTTTCATTTCTATTATTCTGAGGTTTCATTATGATGCGTTTTTCTCGTTCTTGTTCAAAGGGGTTTACCCTGATTGAACTTTTGGTAGTGATTGCGATCATTGCCATCCTCATTGGGTTGTTGTTACCCGCAGTGCAAAAAGTTCGCGAAGCAGCGAATCGGGTCACTTGCTCGAACAATTTGAAGCAAATTGGTCTGGCAGTTCACAACCATCATGATTCGATTGGTACGCTCCCTCACGGGGGGGAAGCATGGTGGGTACCACCCGATTACATTGCTCCCGGATCGCCCGCGACCGGTAATCAACAAGGCGCCGGCTGGGGATTCCAACTGCTTCCCTACATGGAGCAAGATGCCGTTTACAATGGTGGAGGACAAACCACGATCGCCGGTTGCCAAGCGTTTGTTCGTGGTGCCCCGATCAAAACTTATTTCTGCCCCTCGCGTGGAAAACCACGAGTGTTTGTGGGTAACTCGTGGTATGGCCCCTCGGGGAATCTTCCCTTTGCTCAGACCGACTATGCTGGTTCACAAGGGACGGGGAACAACGGAGCGGTGGTGTATAGCCCCCGTGGCTCGGGTAACCAAATTACCTTTGCTGGGTTAGTCGATGGGACTGCCAACACAATCTTCGTTGGCGAGAAAATGCTCGATCGCCGTTATCTGGCAAACTTCCAAGGGGACGATAATGAAGGTTACACTTCGGGTTGGGATCACGATGTGATTCGCCGAACGGACCGTGCCCCCATGCGAGACACCACCACGCTGGGTTGGGGGGAAGAGCGTTTTGGTTCCGCACACCCCAGCGGGTTCAATGCCGTGATGGGGGATGGCTCCGTTCGACACATCCGCTACTCGGTGAATCTCACGACCTTTGCTGCCATGGGAACCCGTGCAGGCGGCGAACCCTTTAACAACGACTAATTGCCCCCTACTCCAAGTTCCTGATCCTACGAACAACGTGTACCAAGGAACAACGTGTACCAAGGCCGAGAAACTCCTAGGGGTATCTCGGCCTTTTCTTTTTTGGGAGGGTGGGCGATTTCTTGAATTTCGTTTCCTTTCATGAGGTGGAATCTCTGGTTGTCCATGTTCTCACTCCTTGGCGAAATGTTCGGGGTTGCTCTCACGAGGTAGGGAATCTTGGTCGAGTAGGTTTTCGATTTTGTTTCACTGCATCGTTCCATATGCCATACAAGGGCTGGTTCGCTGCCTGAAATGCAATCCAGCGACTTGAAATCCGAGAGGGTTGGGGTGAACCTTCGAGGCCCAAAATCACTCTTCCCTAAAATCCACACGCCGCGCTAAAGGTCAACCATGAGCAGCACGATTGTCCGCCTCACGGAAAAAGGGATCGCCAAACCCCCGAAGTGGTTACCCGATAACACCCAATACGAAACGATTATGGGTTCGTTTGCGTATGGTGTTTCGGCAGATACTTCCGATATGGACGTTTACGGCTTTTGTATTCCCCCCAAGGAAGAAATTTTTCCTCACTTACGCGGCGAAATCGAGGGGTTCGGCACACAAAAACAGCGTTTCAAGCAGTATCAGCAACATCACTTAAAAGAGCCTGATGCTCTGGCTGGCAAAGGGCGCGAGTATGACGTTACCATCTATAACATTGTCGATTATTTTCAGTTAGTGATGAAAAACAACCCGAATATGATCGATAGCCTTTTTACCTCCGAAATGTGTGTTTTGCACATCACGCGGATTGGTCAAATGGTGCGGGATCGTCGGAAGATATTCTTGCATAAAGGGGCATGGCATACCTTCAAGGGGTACGCCTATCAACAAGTGACGAAAATGGCCGGTCATCAGCGGACGGGAAAACGAAAAGAAACCATTGAGAAATACGGCTACGATGTCAAGTTTGTCTATCATGTGGTTCGGTTACTCAATGAGGTCGAACAGATTTTGACCGAGGGGGATTTAGACCTGCAACGGAATCGGGAACAATTGAAATCGATCCGACGGGGCGAATGGAGCGAACAACAAATACGGGACTACTTCGCAAAGAAGGAAAGCGAGTTAGAAACCCTGTATCAAAAAAGTTCGCTGCCTTATGGACCCGATGAGGGAAAAATCAAACAATTGTTGCTGGAATGTCTTGAAGAACATTACGGCAGCCTTGAAAAGTGTATCGTCAACCCCGATGAGGCCATCACGGCACTGCGCGAGGTGGCCTTGGTATTAGAGAAGTACAATCGTCTCTGGCAATGAAAGCGGATTGACATGCGAGCGAAAATGCTCTCTTTTAAGCGGGATCGTTGGCTGTGATGAAGTGGAGACAAGTCCACCGAGATTCTCAGGCTTGGAATTCGCAAATCACCATGCGTTCTGCTCGGAATTCGCAAATCACCATACGTTCTGGATGAATCCGAAGGGATGAACAGGCGACAACTTGCAGAATGGAACCGATGGCTGGTGGGCTTGGGCTAAACTTGTTCCTGCGGAATTCCTACAATCTTCTTCATGTCGAAATTAATCGCCATTGTTGGCGTTGGGCTTATGGGAGGATCGGTCGCCAAAGCACTCCGTCGATGCCACAACGATACTCAAATCATCGGGATCGCCCCATCGCGAACCGAATTGGAACCGGCCCTTGAATCGGGTCTGATTGATTGGGCTTTTTCTTTAGCGCAGCTTCCCCACATTCCCGCAGAATTGGTGATTGCCTGCACGCCGATTTCTGAAATTGTTCCGGCCTTGGCTCAGGTGGCCGAGGCCGTCCCTGCTCAGACCCTTTTTACCGATGTTGGCAGCACGAAAAGGGGGATTTTAGAACAAGCATCTCGGTATCCTTGGGCCGAACGCTTTGTGGGGGCACATCCTTTGGCGGGTTCGGAAAAATCAGGATGGGCAGCCTCGCAGGGCGACTTGTTTCACAATCGGGTTTGTATTCTGACACCGACGAAACAAAACCCCGCATCGATGGTGCAACGCTGTGCCGAATTTTGGCAAAGTTTAGGCTGCCGGATTGAGTATCTGCTTCCCGATGTTCATGATGAAATTTTGGCGCGCACCAGTCACCTTCCCCACATCGGGGCGGCCATTCTGGCGGCATTGGTGAACCCCAAGGAAAAAATTTTCACCGCAGGGGGCTGGCGCGATACCACACGGATTGCTTCGGGAAATCCCCAGTTATGGAAGGGGATTTTGCTCAGCAATGCCCCAGCTATACAACAAGCCCTAAAACTCTTTGCCGAACGCTTGGAAGAATTTCGAGTGGCTTTGGCTCAGGCCGATGAGGCTCGTTTACATCAACTCTTACTAGAAGGAAAGGTTGCACGCGATGATTTGGGAAGTTGAAATTTTTCCGAAGACTACCGATGCCGAACTCCAACGGGTTAGCTCGGAGTTTGATCTTCTCACGCATTCGCAACGGGGAAGCACCTTGCTGAGTCAAACCTCACGCGGGTATTTGCTCGAAGGGGGGCTTTCCGCAACCGATGTGGAAAAACTTCGCCTCGAATTGCTCACCGATACAGTCGTCGAAAATTCGGCCCAGCGGACTTTAGAAGAACAAACAACCTCATCGGCTCATACGGTTCTGCTCAAACCGGGGGTCATGGACCCCGTGGCCGAGAGTGTCCTGATGGCAGCGCGGGACTTGGGCTTGGCCTTAGTGGCCGTGCGGACTTTCCGACGTTATTATCCTTTGTCCCCACTGAATCCCACCGATCAAGAGATTCTCTTTCGCCGGATTCTGGCCAACGATGCCATCGAACAAATTGTCACCGGTCCCCTTCATACCGATCATCTTTCTTTAGGAAAGGCCTACTCGTTCCAAAAAATTGTGGTTCCGCTCCGCTCGCTCGACGACGCCGGATTAGTACGGCTTTCTAAAGAGGGGCAGTTGGCCTTGAACCTTGAGGAAATGCAGGCCATTCAAAAACATTTCCAACAATTGGGACGCGATCCGGTTGATGTGGAATTAGAAACTATCGCTCAAACATGGTCCGAACATTGCTCTCACAAAACTCTCAAAGGGCCAATCGATTATTACGAGATCGAACAGGGTCAACCTGTTTCCAAGCCGATCAAAAACCTGTTGAAAGAAACCGTCTTTGGAGCCACCCAAAAAATTCGGCAACAATTAGGCGCCGAAGATTGGTGCGTGAGTGTCTTCAAAGATAACGCGGGCGTGGTCCTGTTCGATGAAAAGAATTATGCCTGCATCAAGGTGGAAACGCACAACCATCCCTCTGCCATTGAACCTTATGGTGGGGCCAACACCGGATTAGGTGGCGTGATTCGCGATCCGATGGGGACCGGTTTAGGGGCCAAACCTATTTGTAATACCGATGTCTTCTGCTTTGCTCCGCCGGATTATCCCCCTGAGAAACTCCCGCAGGGGGTTTTGCATCCACGCCGTGTCATGCAAGGCGTCGTGGCAGGGGTTCGAGATTATGGCAATCGGATGGGGATTCCCACCATTAACGGCGCCCTCATCTTCGATGAACGCTATTTGGCCAATCCATTGGTCTTCTGTGGTACGGTCGGTCTGATTCCTGTGGGGATGGCCGAAAAGGCCGCTCACGCCGGTGATTTGATTGTGGCGGTCGGCGGACGCACCGGACGCGATGGCATTCACGGGGCCACCTTCTCTTCTTTAGAGTTAACCGAAGAATCCGAATCGGTCAGCGGTGGTGCCGTCCAAATTGGTAATGCCATTACCGAAAAGAAAGTGTTAGATGTAATTTTGCAAGCCCGCGATCTGGGGCTTTATCATGCCATTACCGATTGCGGAGCCGGCGGATTTTCTTCCGCAGTGGGCGAAATGGGGGCCGAACTCGGTGCGAAAGTTCATCTCGAAAAAGCCCCTTTGAAATATGAAGGGCTAAGCTATACAGAAATTTGGATTTCCGAATCGCAGGAGCGAATGATCCTTGCGGTTCCCCCTGCCAAATGGTTGGAACTCGAAGCTCTGTGTCGCTCCGAAGGGGTCGAAGCAGCGATTTTGGGCACGTTTGAAGCCACAGGCAAACTTGAGCTTTTTTACCAAGGGACTCAGGTAGCAGACCTATCGATGGAATTTCTTCACGAGGGGCGCCCCGAGACACCGAAGAAAGCCGAGTGGTCTCCCCCCCCCCTCACAACTATTG
>CAZFDX010000714.1:0-1624 GCA_964518325.1 uncultured Alcaligenaceae bacterium
GTATTGTAAACTTCTTCTGCCTTGAGGGAATTTCCCGTGAGTGTGAGCTTCAGGCAGACGCAACCTTTCTTTTCTTCCCCTGCAACGGTGAGATGAAGATGATCGTCTGCGATGATGGGGGTCGGGATCACCACATCGCCAAATTCTCGTTCCCGTTTGTAGTGTAAGGCCACCGCTCCTTCGGGAGTCACGGCAGCAACCCCTTGTTGGAACAGGGCAAAATAAAATTTCTTTCCGCCTACGGTACCTGCAATCGGGGAGGAATAAGTCGCTTGTTCTTTAAGGTCTTTGCTTTGCCAAAGGAGTTTGCCATCCTTTTTGTTCAGGGCAGCGAATAGGCCTTGTTTGCCTCCGGGTAGAATGATGAGCTTTTCCCCATCGACAAAAGGGGTCCAAGTGAAACCCCATCCCAAAGGAGTCGGTTCTTCAAGGCCGCCAAAAAAGGGATTAACCTCGGCCCCGAGTTCTTTAGGGAGATTTTTCGACCACAAGGTTTTGCCCGTGCTATCCACACAAATGAGATCGCCAAAGCCACCGACAGCGAAAATCAAATGGTCATCCACAGTGGGGGTGGCACTTGGTCCGGTATTCCAAATGTTCCGTTTCCATTTGAAGCGGGGACCAATTTTCACTTTCCAAGCCACCTTGGGAGATTCGCCCGATTTGACACCTTTGAGATCGAGAGCAAACAGATATTCTTCTTCTTGGAAGGCCCCCGTGACATAGACCCGATCCTTAACGACGGCCGGAGTGGAATAGCCGTTGCCACAATCTTTGAAGGTCCAAAGTAGGGTAGGTCCTTGTTTGGGCCAAGATTTGAGCAGGCCTTTCTCGTTGCTGACACCGGTGCGCTCGGGGCCACGCCAACTGGGCCAATCGTCTGAAAAAGCAGTGAGGGTCCCAAGGAGAACAAAGCAACAGGCCATCGACTTCCCGTGAAACATGGTGGGAACTCCAATAAGGGTGACAGGTCAAGGGCATTTTCAGGAATCGGCCCGCGACATTCAAGCGGTCCTCGGTAAATGTTTCCTGAGCAATAATGGGAGAATAATGCTCATCATGTCAACGAGAATTGGGTGTAACCGTTATAATTGATAGAACGCATCCATCTCGCGTGGCTGTTCTATTGGGTTTCTGCTGTGAAAGTGTGTTGGTTTCTGTTAGATTAAAAACAACTCTATTTATGGTGAGACATATATGCGGATTCACCTTGTGATTTCTTTGAGCCTAGCCCTTGGGGCGACCATTGTTTTCGGGCAAGCACCCTCTTCACCAACGTATACTTCGCGTGCAGTGGAACCCTCGGCATTAGAACTAGAGCGGATGGGGTTAGAGAAAGATTTTACGGTGAATTTACCGGTTAAAAGTCGGGCCGACGGGATTGCCACGGTGCAACCCGATGGGGATCAGGTCTTTGTTCAATTACGCTCGGGGATCATTGTTTGCATACGCTTAGCAACGGGTGAAACCGTTTGGACGTACGATCCGGGGGCCCCTCCTGCGAACATCTATCCCTTGGCCATCACTCCGGAACTGAGAAATCCCAATACCTCGATCGCGGCCCATCAAGCTCAAGGGGCCAGAGTCATTCAAGTTCTGGGGCCTAAAGTGGTTTTCCTAGAAC
>CAZFDX010000715.1:0-9571 GCA_964518325.1 uncultured Alcaligenaceae bacterium
GGCTTCCCCACGAATAAACAAGGCCTGTTCATTTTTCGGATTGTCTTTGAGAATCTTGTCGGCGATCTCTTTAGCGACCTTCGATTCCCCCATTTTCAGGGCTCTTTGCGCTTCGCGAACGAGATCGGCCTCACCGGCCACGCTGATTAATCCCAACAGGAACAAGGCCAGCACGGAAATACGTTGTTGCATAACTCACCGGAGAGAGTAACGAGATAAGTAATTTCCAAACCATTCTGTCATGGTAGCGATCATGGTCATGGTGGCGATCTTCATCATGGTCATGGTACGATCTCAATTATGGTCATGGTACGATCTTAATTATGGTGGCTATCTTATCATGAAAGCCGGCAGTCGTCCCAGACGAGGATTCGAGAGAGGGGGCATCGCGAGCTTTGCAATTTTTGCTATACTATTTTTCATCGCCTCTATCTTGCAACAGAACCTGCCATGCGAACCTCTCTTCTTTTAGCGACGTTGCTTGTGATTGGCCCACTTGTTCGAGCTGCGGAGCCGAGCAAGATCGACTACAATCGCGACATCAAGCCCATCTTGGCGAATTCCTGTTTTACTTGTCACGGGCCAGATGAAAAAGCACGGAAGGCGAAACTTCGGTTGGATTTACGAGAAGAGGCCATTCGTTCGGCAATCAAGCCGAAAGATTCGGCCCAGTCCCCTTTAATTCAGCGGATCACCAGTAGCGACGTTACGGAAGTGATGCCCCCCCCCGCTGCCAAAAAACCGAGCATCAATGCCGAGCAATTAGCATTGTTGAAACGGTGGATTGATGAAGGGGCCAACTACGACGAGCATTGGGCCTATCGTAAACCGGTCAAGCCGGCTATTCCCCAAATCAACGACCCGCAATTGAAATCTTGGGTCCAATCTCCCATCGATGCCTTTATTGCCAAAGGGTTCGAGCTGAACAAACTCACGCCGGCTCCGGTGGCCGATCGCGTGACCCTTGCACGGCGATTAGCTTTTGATTTGATCGGGATGGCCCCTTCCCCCAGTGAGGTGGATCGCTTTGTGAACGATAAAAGCCCCGAGGCTTATCAAAATTATGTCAACTCGCTGCTGAGTTCCCCTCATTATGGGGAACGCATGGCGCAAATGTGGCTCGATGCAGTTCGCTATGCCGATACGGGAGGTTATCATTCCGATAACCATCGGGATGTCTGGATGTATCGCGATTGGGTGATTCAAAGTTTCAACCAGAATAAGCCATTCGATCGATTTACGATCGAGCAACTAGCAGGGGATTTACTCAAAGATGCCAACGATCAAACTCGCATTGCCAGCGGGTACAATCGTTTGTTGATGACCACCGAAGAGGGGGGCGCGCAACCGAAAGAGTACACGGCGAAATATGCAGCCGATCGCGTGCGGAATGCCTCGGCCGTTTGGCTTGGCTCGACCTTAGGATGTGCCGAGTGCCACAATCATAAGTATGATCCGTTCACCATGCGAGACTTTTATCGCTTTGCTGCCTTCTTTGCCGATGTTCAAGAAACAGCCGTGGGACGCCAACAGCAAACCCCCATTATGACCGAAGAACAAAAGGCCCAAGTCAAAAAACTCGATGACCTGATTAACGAAAAGAAAATGGCCATTGCCCAAGCGGTCCTTTCCCAAGAAAATCAGACCCAATGGGAACAGCAAATCAAGGCGGACCCGAAAAAAGACCCGAAGAAAACCCCCAAAAACATCACGGATATTCTGGCGATCGAGCCTGAGAAAAGAAACGCGACCCAACAAAAAACGCTTGCCGATTATTACCGAAATAATGCCGCCCCCGAAACGGCCGAAGCGAGAAAAGCACTCGAACAGGCCAACGCGGAGAAAGCCAATCTTCTCAAGAAAATTCCCTCGACGCTGATTACAATGAGTGCCCCCCCCCGCACGGTGCGAATTCTTCCTCGCGGGAATTGGCTCGATGAAACCGGTGAGATCGTCACGCCGGAAGTGCCGAGCTTCTTAGGGAAAATTGCTCCCGACGATCCCAAGCAACGGGCCAACCGCTTAGATTTGGCCCAATGGTTAACCTCGAAGGATCATCCGTTAACCGCTCGGGTTTTTGTCAATCGAGTTTGGAAAATCATGTTCGGACAAGGTTTGGTTCGTAACATGGAAGACTTTGGGATTTTGGGAACACCCCCGACCCATCCGGAATTGCTCGATTATTTGGCGATCGAATTTATTGAATCGGGGTGGGACATTAAAAAACTCGTTTCCCGTTTGGCTCAGACGGCCACCTATCAACAAGCCTCGACGGCCAGTAAAGCGTTACGGGAGAAAGACCCTACCAATATCTGGTTGGCCCGACAAAATCGATACCGTATCGATGCGGAATTTATTCGTGATACCGCCCTTTCCGTTTCGGGTTTATTAAGCACCAAATTGGGTGGCCCCAGCGTGAACCCCTATCAACCTGCGGGATATTGGCGTTATCTCAACTTCCCCACGCGAGAATGGGCCAATAGTACCGGACCCGATCAGTATCGTCGGGGCTTATATACCTATTGGTGCCGTACCTTCCCGAATCCCTCTTTAACCGCCTTTGATGCTCCCAGCCGAGAGGAATGCACGAACGAACGTCCCCGTTCCAGTACCCCACTGCAAGCCCTCGCTTTGCTTAATGATCCGACCTATGTGGAGACGGCCAAAGCCTTGGCGATTCGCGCTCTTCGAGAGGGGGGGGCTTCCGATAAAGAGAAATTCGCTTTCTTGATGAAACAGGTGTTCTCTCGTCCGATTGAAGAGGCCGAGCTGACCATTTTGCAGAACCTTTTGGAGAAACATCGGCAGCAATATCAACAAGATGAAGCCTCGGCCCAAGCTCTGGCGAAGATTGGTTATGCCACCCCGCCGGCAGGGACGAATCTCTCGGAATTAGCTGCTTGGACCTCGGTCTGCCGTGTTTTGATGAATCTTCACGAGGCCATTACCCGAAACTAGAGATAGGCAATCTTGGATTTTTTTTGCTACCAATCCAAATTCACTCTGCCCAAAATGTCCTACGGTATCTATATTCTGGCATAAACCAACGATTTAACACCTTCGGATTGACACAAGCGAATGGATGCCCCTTTAGAAACCCGTGGCGTGGACCTTGGCTCGAAAATTGCTCGGCTCGTTGAAGAACGTGGCTGGAACCAAGAAGATTTTGCCCGCAGTTCTGGGTTGAACCGCCATACCGTTCGGGAGATCATGAACTCGAACGGCGAACGCAAACTCCGCAACGACACGATTTCTAAATGTGCCAAAGCCCTAGGACTTCAGGTCAACGAACTGCGTGACTTACCTTTGGATCGGCTGCTGCCAAGGATGCACGGCAAAGTTCTTTCCGAACGGGAAGGGGGCCGAAAACTTCTACTCGAAAAAAGTGAGATGCCCGAATTAAAGGAATGGGTCAGTCGAAACACCGAACGGGCCGCTCAAATCACGGTGGAGGAAGCCGAGGAATTGCTGAGCCTTCAGGGGCCTGATGGTGTCTTGGCCCGAATCGGGGTCGAGTATTACGTTGAAATTCTCGAACGCCGCCGCCGTTTACTGAATCGGGTGAAAGCCATTGCCAAAAGTGAATACTTCGATTTGCTCGAACAATTTGTGGGCTTGTTGTACGAAAAAATTCCCTCGCACAAGTAGCCTTCCACAATAATCTCTGCAAAACTCTCTACGAAACTTGGGAACCCCCGATTGGCTTGATCGTTGGATTAAACACGTTCGCAAATGCCTTCCAGTATCCCACAATCAAAAAAGCTAACAGCCCCGTGAGCGCCACGCCAATTCCTGCTTTTTCGACGAGCAGAACCTCGTACAGCAAGATGTTAATCGCGATGGGCATTAACAGAGTAATGCCGACCGGTACCAAAATTCCGGAAATGAGAATCACACCTCCGATAATTTCTAACACTTTTACGAATTTGAGATAGCCACTACTATAGAGCAAGCCCACGAATTGTCCCGCGTTCCCTTCAACAGGGGGCATTTCCAAAAACTTCAAAAAGAAATTTAATCCAAAAACCAGAAACACTCCCCCGACGATTAAGCGGGCGATCAGAACAGCCCATTTCATTGTTCAGCTCCTAAATGGTTTGAGAAGGTATAGAGTGTTTCGGCTCACAAAAAGATTCATCTTCTCTTTTGAGCGGGGGGATTTAAAATACTTCGTATGATTAGCCTATGAGTCAATCGATTCACACTCGTTCTTAAATTGATGCCGCAATGGGGGACGATTCGCACTCATTCTTACGTTCATACTGCAACGGGGAACGATGTTCTCGATGACGTATTCCCCCTTCAAGTGGGTACCGAGGAATTCAATAACCGAAAATAAGGAGCAAGGGTGGGGAAAGGAAACCTAGGCCGATTTCGCGGGATGGCCTTGATTGAAGGGCTTTCCTATTTGATTTTGCTTCTGATTGCCATGCCGTTAAAATACTGGGCCAATATGCCTTGGGCCGTTACGATTGTGGGTACCCTGCACGGGATATTGTTTATCCTCTACTTTGTATTGCTGTTGCCAGTTTGGCTGGAGCGAAAATGGTCTTACGGCAAACTGGCGGGGGCCACCGTGGCCTCGATTGCTCCTTTTGGAACTTTCGTTTTCGATTGGTGGTTGAAAAAGACCGAACCCGATTTACGAAATCCATCGGGTTCGATGAATCCCGTTATCCCTGCCTCGTAAAAACTCAGGATCATTCCTATGCGAAAATTAATTCTCGTGTTCACCGTTGTGGCTTTCTCCGTTGCAGAAGAAAAGACTGCTGAGAAATTATGGGTCGCCACTCCCCTGACCGAAAAAAAGGCCTTCACCGATGGAATTGAAGGACCTTGTTGCGATGCCGAAGGGAACATTTACGTTGTGAATTTCGCCAAGCAACAAACCATCGGCAAAACGAAACCGGATGGAAAATCCGAAGTGTTTGTGACCCTTCCCAATAAATCGATCGGTAACGGAATCGTGATCGATAAAGAGGGCTATCTATACGTCGCGGATTATACCGAACACAACATTCTAAAGATCGATCCAAAGACCAAAAAAATCACAGTACATGCCCATGAACCGAAGATGAATCAGCCGAATGATTTGGCCCTAGCTGCCAACGGTACCATTTACGCCAGCGATCCAAATTGGAAGGAAGGCACCGGCCAACTTTGGATGATCGATCCCAAAGGAAAAGTGACCAAACTCGCAAGTGATATGGGAACAACCAACGGCCTTGATATTTCTCCCGATGGCAAAACCCTATATGTGAACGAATCGGTTCAACGAAATGTGTGGGCCTTTCCTATTAAAGAAGATGGCACGCTAGGTGAAAAGAAGCTCGTGAAGAAATTCGAGGATCACGGTTTTGATGGTATGCGTATTGATGTGGATGGAAATTTGTATATCACACGATACGGAAAAGGGACCGTAGTAAAAATGACCCCAAAGGGCGAAATTCTAAAGGAAATTGAGGTGTTAGGCACACGACCCAGCAATATCTGTTTCGGGGGGCCAGATGGCAAAACCGCTTATGTGACCGAAGTGGATCATCAACGTCTGGTTCAATTCCGTGTCGATCGGCCGGGCTTAGCATGGCATCGCCTACACGAAAAGAAATAATCGGTTATGTCCCTTTTTCCTGAATCGTTACCCCATCACGATTGTTATCTCTCGCGTTTTGATTCTCGGGTGAGATTATTACTAGGATTATTAACGATTGTGACGTTATTGATCGTTCACAATCCATTGAATTTAGTGTTATTATTTACACTAGTACTAGGGGGGGGGATTAGTGTTTCTCCCCCTAAAAAATGGTGGATTGCTCGTCTGAGCTTAGCCTTTTTCTCTCTCCTTCCCTTCGTAATTGTGATTCCGTTTGTGAGCCAAAAAGGGCAAGCCGATTGGACTTGGGGATACCTAGAATTTCGTATTCAAGGATTATGGGATGCTTGCTATTTGTTATTGCGCACCTTAGGAATTTTATTAGTGGTGTTAACACTATTTGTGGCTGGTCCTTTGCATGAATATCTCGAAGCTGCCAGACGATTAGGCTTACCGAATTTATTCGTCCGATTGTTGGCCTTTACTTATCGATATACCTTTCTATTGGTTGAAGAACTCGGACGGTTGCGGATTTCCTTGCGCGTGCGTGGGTTTCGTAATCAGATGAGTCGGCATGCTTATCAAACAGTCAGTCATGCTGCAGGGACTTTGATTGTCCGCAGTGCCCATCGTGCGGAAATGGTCAGCCATGCCATGCAAACTCGCGGATTTCAGGGACGTTTTCGAGCCTTGCCAATAAAACCTTGGCGAGGGATCGATCATATTTTTTTCTGGGGGGGGGGGATATTTCTACTTTGTCTCATCGCGTGGGATATAGTCCTGCGATTGAATTAAACCGTTTATCGTATCATTATCCCGATGGACGTTGTGCTTTGAAAGAAATTTCTTGGCAAGTTCAACCGGATGAAATTGTCGGTCTCATTGGTCCAAACGGTGCAGGAAAATCGACCTTATTCCTCTGTTTAGCAGGGGTATTGAAACCCTCTGCCGGCGAAATTCGGGTGGCAGGATTGAATCCCACCCTTGCTGCCGACCGAAAAATTTTACCCTCACAGCTTGGCATTATTTTTCAAAATCCAGACGATCAACTTTTCTGCCCAACCATTGGAGAAGATGTGGCCTTTGGTCCATTAAATCTCGGGTTAAGTCTTCCCGAAGTGCAACAACGGGTTCAACAATCGCTAGAACAAGTGAACTTGCTCGGCTACGAAAATCGGGTCCCCTTTCAAATATCAGGAGGCGAAAAAAGGCGAGCGGCCTTGGCAGGGGTTTTAGCAATGCAACCCAAAATCCTTTTATTAGATGAACCGACTATGTTTCTCGACCCGCGCGGACGTCGAGAGTTGCGCGACTTGCTCACAAAAATCTCGGGTACCAAAATTATTGCCAGTCACGATTTACGATTTATCCACAAACTCTGTACGCGGATAACTCTTCTCTCCGAGGGGAAAATGGTTGCGGATGGTTCGCCGGATATATTGCTCGATCAAGATTTGTTAGAATATCATGGCTTAGAAGGTCTGGATGCCTAAAATATCCCCTAGGAGGAAGTGTTATGAGCACACAACTGAAAACCGAATTCAAGGCCGTCTTAGATTCTCACGATCTCAGCTCGATCCCCCGAGACTTGCGTTATCATCCAATTAGTAACCCTTCACCCAAAGTTCTCACACCCGATCAAATTCAACATTTCAACGAAAAAGGATTTATTGCACCTCTGCTAATTTATAATGAAGAAGAAATTCTAACCATTCGTAATTATTTCGATGAATTATTACAACGGGTTATCGCTCAGGGGGGGGATAGCTATTCGATCTCTTCAGCTCACTTAAAGTACGGGCCAGTTTGGGATATTTTGACGAACCCTACCATTGTGGATTATGTGAGTGATCTTTTAGGTGAGAATGTGATTGGCTGGGGCGCCCACTTTTTTTGCAAAATGCCCTTCGATGGGAAGGCCGTGGTGTGGCATCAGGATGCCAGTTATTGGCCATTAACTCCCTCAAAAGCGGTTACGGTCTGGTTGGCGATTGACGATGCCGATCGAGAAAATGCCTGTATGCGATTTTTAGCAGGTTCCCACCATTTTGGTCATTTGACCTTCCGACCGAGTGATCCGAGTGAGCATAACGTGTTAAATCAAACTGTTGATAATGCGGAACAATATGGAACCCCTGTTGATGATTGTTTGAAAGCTGGCTGGGCCTCGATTCATTCCGATCTCTTACTACATGGCTCCGAGGGGAATACATCGGCCCGACGTCGCTGCGGCCTCACTTTGAGATATGCTGCTGCCGATGTTAGGGCTTATTTAGATTGGAATCAAAAAGGAGTTTGGGTGAAAGGCCACGATGAAACCGGCCATTGGAGCAACCGCCCCCGCCCAGAATCTGAAAAAAAATAAAAAAACTTGCCAACGATTATTGTCCCTGTTTCGATATTTAAGATGGGGAGAGTTGAAATGAAAAGATTGCAATATGGATTTACTTTAATAGAGATGCTCGTTTGTATTGCAATCATTGCAATTCTGATAGGGTTGCTCTTGCCAGCCGTTCAACGTGTTCGTGAAGCTGCGAATTCTCTCGCTTGCCAAAATCATCTCAAACAAATTGGTTTAGGGGTCTTTCAATTTGAAGTCGATCATGGATGCTATCCAACAAGTGGTGATGGCTTTCCTACCTATTACGGTCCCGGACGTCCCGCTCCGCCGAATCGAGCCGGTGAATTTGAAGGTGGGGATCAAAGAGGAACTTGGCTATTCCAAATTTTACCTTATATTGAACATGAAAATGAGTATTTTCAATCGGATTCGACTTCAGAATGGGATGCAGCTGCTCGCGTCATGGCAACGGAAATAAAAATTTACTTTTGCCCCTCTCGACCAAGGCAAAGAACTGTCAAATACACTCCGGAATTTAAGCCTCATAATGTCGGTTCAAGTCAGACTCTCAAAGGTTTACTGATTCCTCCTCATGATTTTATTCATGCTTTGACCGATTATTCTGGAAATATGGGTACCGATATTGGCCTTTATGATGGGGTTTTTGGAGGATCATTTGTGAATCCCAATGACATTCATAAAAGTTATATCAAACTCTACTCTGCATCTCAAATATATGATGGTCTTGCAAATACAATGTTAGCTTCTGAAATAAGATTGAATCCCAAGGAAGATTATTATCCCAAAATCAGTTCTCCTATGACAGTAAGTTACGCCGCTAATACTCAGGATTCAACTGCCAGATTATTTCCTTTCCCAGACTATAAAGGAAAAGGAAATCCTATTATCACGCCAATGCCAGATCGATCATCTCAACCGGTCTATTTTCGACAATATGGCTCTGCTCATCCGAATCGCCTGAATGTTGTATTTTTAGATGGATCAGTTCGTAGAATTTCTTATTCGATTTCTAATGATATTTGGTTCGCTTTGTTCGGTTCAAGTGATGGACTTATAGCTCATTTTGAGGATTAATTATGCTTCGTTACATAAGTCTGAATCTATTTGTCTTCTTCATCGTTGCTTTAACTACTGCTCTTGGAGAACAGTCTCCTACAAAACCAAAGGCAACAATCATCCAGTATCAAAATGGTTCTCAAACTCAATCACAGGAGATTCAATATGGTAAATATAAAGATTACGGGATTGTTTCGATTCCAGGTGATGTGAATGTAAAAAACCCAGTCACCATTCATCTTGTTGGGATAGACAAGGAAAATCTACCCATTGAGGCATCTTTGCAAATTTACGAGCCTATAGGTGGAAAGTTAACAGATAAAAAAATCCCTCTCCAAGTGATGTATGATAAAAAGATTCAAAAATATCATTTTGTCATTCCTGCTAAAACATTATCTCCAGGCCGAAAATACTCGATCAAAATCTTTTTACTCAGCGAATCTAAATTAGATGAAGTTCAGCAAGTGGGTGGTCTCGACCTTTTGGTACAGAATCTCAGCGAATAGTTCACTGTGTTGAGGTTTGTTTCTACCACTCGAATGTTGCTCATCACTTAATCA
>CAZFDX010000716.1:0-7421 GCA_964518325.1 uncultured Alcaligenaceae bacterium
ACAAATGCCGGAAAAAAAATCAATGCCCACCAAGAAAGCCGATCCGAACCTAAGCCATTCAGAAAGAGACAGAATAACAATAGGCCAACTAAATGAGCATCCTGAGGATACCCCCGAAGCACAATCACCAGCATCGCAGTCGAAGCAAACAGAACTCCAAGGGTGGCCGAACCAGAAACCTTTTGGCAAGCAAGAATGAGCGAATAATAAGCCGCCAGACCAATCAAAAAATGGAAAATGGCAAAGCGAGCAGCCATGCGTTTCCAATCTTCGACGCGATTTTCATAGCCCCAACTGAGCCAAGCCAAGGTTTTCTGGGTTAAAGTATCCAGCGCTTTGAAACGATGTTCGCTGTCTGCTTCTTCTTCGGTTTCGGGGGGTTGCACCGCATAGGAGGCCAAAGGATCGTATTCGGGAATTGTTTGATGTTGAATCTGCCAAGCTCCATAGGCCTTTTGAAGCCAAACCGAAGGTTGAACTTTTTGCCACGCAAGGAGGATCAATAGGGACAAAACCAGACCGAAACGCAGATAGGAAAGCAACGGCATCGTGAATTTCTATAGATTCAAAGGACAACCCTTCTTCGTTGTATCAACTCGGCAGCGGAAAACAAAATGGAATGAGCCACGTCCGCCAACGGCTCTTCAGAAATGATTGTGGGAACCGTGAGAGAGGATCACCATCCGGCTTTGGCACCTTGAGCATCAGGGAGCGCCTTCGGCGTTTTGAACCTCGAATTGGGAACGGATCGAAAGAGAACTTAAATATCCTCCTTGGGTTCCAACTTCGCGAACAACCAAGCTCCGAGAAATACTAAAGCGAGTGAACCCCCAATCAGTGCCGTATAAGCAAAGGCCGTACTCACCGGTGCAAACAACGAGGCCGTTTCGGTCGGGATATCGTAAGGTTCTGCAGAATCATACAGCAAACAGCGCACATAGTAATTGATGCTCAATCGTTTGAGCGTCCCTGGAATCGGTAACTCGCTGAGCATCGTCTCGAAGAAGAAGGAATACAGCAAAGCCACAATAGCAGGCCGAGGGAAGATCGCTCCGAAAAGGTGAAACAAGGCCGCAAAAGCAACACTCCCCAATAACAAGGCCTCCCAAAATAAGGTAAAGGCAATTCGGCCACTTTCACCACCTGCCAAACAAAGGATTCCAAAGCCTCCAATCGTCAGACCCAAACACCAAGGTAACGTACCCAAGAACTTGGCCAAATAAACTGCATAGCGTGGAATCGGTCTCGACGTCAACCAAACTAATGAACGGGATTCTCTCTCGGAACCAATCGACGAAGTGGCAAACGACATGGCCCAAACAGGGAGAATAAATCCCAACGTCAACATGAAGATCACCCATTTGGAGAAGACCGCCAAGGGCTTGGTTTCTTTCCGAATTCGCTGAATATATTCGGAATCTTCGGCGGCAACGAGACTGAGACTCCCTGCAAAAAAGGCAATTCTTTGCGTTGGCGCTCTTTTCAATCGGGCTTCGTAACGATCCCAACCGCTGGTGAAAGAAAATAAGGCCACGATGGCGGTACAAATCACGAGCAAAGCCAACGACAGTCCCACAAGACCGCGAACTCGCAAATGTCTCCGAAAGGCAAACCCCACTAGAAATAGCCACGCCGAAAAGACAGACCGCTCCTGAGTATTTTCCGAAGTCTCTGTTGGTGATTCACTTATTGCGTTCATTATCACATTCCCAATTATTTATTAAACCGATTCATTCTTATCTGCTATCCCTTTGTCGATGCCCAGCTCTTCTGCATAGGGGGTTAACGAATCGATGACAAATTGAACATGCTCAGTAAATTCCACACCAAAATCCTCGGCCCCGCGCAGCATATCCTCACGGGAAACATTTTTGGCAAAGCCTTTGGATTTCATTTTTTTCTTGACGGAACTGGCCGACATGCCTCGAATTCCCTCGGGTCGAACCAGCGCGCAAGCCATCACAAAGCCACATAATTCATCACAAGCATAAAGGGCCTTGTGTAAGGGGGTCAAACGTGGACAATCGGGCAGATAATCGGCATGCGACTTGATGGCATAGGTCACCTCTTGTGGATAACCCCGCGCATGGAGAATTTTTTCCCCTTCCAAAGGATGATTCGGTGGATCGGGCCAGCGTTCATAATCGAAATCGTGCAGTAAGCCGACCACCCCCCATAAATCGACCGGTTGCCCCATCTTCTGAGCATAGGCCCGCATAGCGATTTCCACCGCACGGACATGTTTGCGTAACGAATCCGATTGGACATATTCGCAGACGATTCCCCAAGCCTTTTCTCGATCGAATGAATCCATCGTCCCACTCCCTGCTCTGTATACAAACAGGATAGCATTTACATCCCAGAATCCCAATATGCTCGCCTATTCTCAAATCCAAGAATGCTTGCTTGTCGTAGAATCCCAATATGCTTCACCGCGTTGGTGACGATGTGTTTCCTTTAGAAATTCTGCGGCGGGTGACGATGTGATTCCTTTAGAAATTCTGCGGCGGGTGCGTCGCCTGCAACTCAGAACGCGAAAACTCGTCCAGAATCTTTTAGGTGGTGAGTATCTCTCGGCCTTCAAAGGAAGTGGCTTGTCTTTTGAAGAGGTACGCCCCTATTGTGCAGGGGATGATGTGCGCTCGATTGATTGGAATGTGACCGCCCGTTGTGGAACCCCTTTTGTCAAGCGCTTTCTAGAAGAACGTGAATTGACCCTCTTTTTAGCACTTGATGTCAGTGCGAGCATGAATTTCGGCTCGCAGTCGTTCCGCAAACGAGAGGTCGCAGCCGAGCTTGGAGCGATTTTGGCCACCTGTGCCGAAATGAACAAGGATCGACTTGGGTTTCTTGCTTTTTCCGACCAACTCGAAGTTTTTATTCCCCCTTCGCGAGGGATACGCCATACCCAAAGAATCATTCGGGATTTACTTCTTCTGCAAGGAAAATCCAAGGGGACCAATCTCAATCAATTGTTTGACTCGATCAATCAGGGGATCAAACGACGGGCTATTGTCTTTGTTCTCAGCGATTATCAAGGGTTGCCTTCCCAAAATTCTGTCCGGCTGACCTCGAAAAAACACGATTTCATTGCGGTGCGGATTACCGATCCTTTTGAGAGAAAACTCCCCACCGCCGGTATCTTAGATGTGAAAGATTGTGAAAGCGATGAACCTCTTCTCATCGATACCCACTCGAAAAGTACCCACACTCAATTCATGAAAATCGTTCAAGAGGCAGACCAAGAATTTTTGAAGATGGTTAGAAGTAACCGAATCGATTGGATCGATGTTACCACCCAAGGAGATCACTTGGATCGCTTACTTGCTTTTTTCCAACAAAGGAAATCACGGAGGGGGTAACGAAATTTAATTGAGTCGAACGGAAGCACCAAAATCTTTTTTCTTGTCCTTATCAATGAAGTAAGTGGCACATGCCGCATCAATCAAATCGGGGCTAAAATTCACTCGTTCCATATTGTATTTGGCAATGGAGATCATTTGATCCAGCAAATCCCTTGGTTGGCACATGCGAAAAGGTCGATTGGTCGGACGATACCATTTCTCAATAAGGTAATCGATCCCAGCAGGATCGTACTCCACCCGACGATTTCTACAAACCAGCTCCCAAATTTTGCGATATTGGGCCTCGTCGGGGTCTCGGACTTCGATCTTGAATTTAATCCGTCTTAAAAAGGCCTCATCTGCTAATTGCGAGGGGTCAAGGTTGGTCGAAAAAATCAAAAGCTGATCGAAAGGGACCTCAATCTTGGTCCCTGTGACCGTCGTGAGATAATCGTACTTTTTCTCAAGTGGCACAATCCAACGATTCAACAAATCCATCGGGCGGACCTGTTGCCGGCCAAAGTCATCGATCATGAAGATACCCCCGTTGGCCTTCATCTGTAAGGGGGCTTCATAAAATTTGCCCACCTCGTTGTATTTCAAATCGAGCATGGGCATGGTGAGTTCTCCCCCCACCACAATCGTGGGGCGTTTCACTTTCACATAGCGACCATCATAATCGGTTGCGGTACGAATGATCCCTTCAACGGCTTGACCTGTTCCGGCGGCGGGAGTCTCTTTGATGGGCGTATGTAAAATGGGATCAAAAACTTTGATGATTTGGCCATTCGCCTCGATCGCATAGGGAATGTAAACGCTATCCCCCATCAAGCGCGTGATGCGTTCGGCAATGCTGGTTTTTCCATTGCCCGGATAGCCGAAGAAAAAGATACTCGCCCCCGAGTTGATGGCCGGTCCAATCTCGTTGAACGCTGCCTCAGAAATAATCAGGTCCTCAAAAGCCTTTTGGATGCTCCGACGGGTGACAATCAGTTTGCGGATACTCTGGGCCATCACACTTTCGACGTAATCATCAAACGGGACGGGAGCGGGACCAAAGTAGCTGGTTTTACTCAAGGCATCTCGAACGGCCTCGGTTCCTTTGGGGGGCTTCAATTCATAGACAAAGCTCGCATCGCCACCACTTCCCCGCTGACCAACAATATCCAATAGGGTTTGCTTACGCATGGCCGGCAACACGGGTGCCAACGCAGCAAAAGGAATATGCAATTCCGAGGCAATTTCCCCACCCGTCATCGATCCCCGTGTATAGATCGTCCGGAGAACCATATCGAACAGAAAGGGTAAACTTAAACCCAAATCTTCCCATTTAATCGGCAGTCGCGGAGTAAAGGGATTGGTAATTTTTGGGACCGCCTCTTCGGGATCGGGTGGCGGATCGCCGAGAAGGGTCACCCCTTCAAGACTCCCACGAGAGACAGCATCGTTATAAAGCGCTTCAAATTGTGAATGATGTAACCGGAGATGACGAAGGGCCTCGACATCATTTTTTTCTTCGGCTTCTTGCAAACAATCTAACAACGCAGGTACCACGACATATTTCACCCCATCGATATAATAATGATGCAAGTATTCTCCGGGCCTGACATAGCAATCTGCCTCATGGAATTCCTGCTCTTTCATCAAATCGTAGAATTCTGGGGCAATAATAAATCGCATAATCACCAGTGGGTTAGGTTTCCAATTTTATTATGACACAAAAAACCCTCATTTGCGACAAGAGTCTCTAAAAGAGAGGTTTATTATCAGAATCATTAGAGTTTACCTACCCCGTTTTGGGTTCTTTTCAAGTACCCCATGAGTATCCCCTATCTCAATCCATCGTTTCTCACTGAGCAAAAATCGTTAATGACTCAGCAGGAATCGAGGTGTTGTTCTTTTGTCTCTCTCAGTTAGGACCTATGAGAGAGCAAGATTAACCATGAAACTTGGAAACCGTTTATCACTTGGGAAGAGTTAGCTATTGACCAGAGGAAGTCGTTTACGTGGCGACGATTTTTCCTGCTCGGCTTGCACCAGATGCGGATGGGTTCTCTCCCATAGGGCCACTTCTTCGAGAAGAGCATCGACCATTTCTGATTCGAGGACGTGGCGGACGATCTCGCCGTTGCGGAAAATGACCCCTTTGCCGTTGCCGGCCGCAATGCCAATATCGGCTTCACGAGCTTCGCCAGGCCCATTGACCACACAGCCGAGAACAGAAATTTTCACCGGTAATTTCCGGCCATCGAGTCGGGCTTCTAAATCGGCCACAAGTTTTTCAAGATCGATCGCGAGCCGGCCACAAGTCGGACAGGCAATTAATTCCGGTCGGCGAACCCGTCGTTGGGTCGCTTGCAAAATATCAAACGCGGCGGCAATTTCGGGAACGGGATCGCCCAGCAAACTCACGCGGATCGTATCACCAATACCGTCCAATAGAATGGCCCCCAAACCAGCAGCCGATTTGGTCACAGCATACGGAGGTTTTCCTGCTTCGGTGATGCCAATATGAGTGGGATAATCACAATACTTGGCAAACAGCCGGTACGATTCGACCGCAGTATTCACATCGCTGGATTTCAGAGAAACGATGATTTGATCGTAACCTTCGGATTCGGCAATTTCGATGTAGCGAATGGCACTCTCGACCATGGCCGGTGGGCAGGGAAACCCGTATTTTTCGACCAACTCTTTTTCTAGGCTCCCCGCATTGACCCCGATTCGCATGGGCAAGCCCCGATCTTTTGCCTTACGAACCACCTGTCGAAACCGTTCATATCCACCGATGTTACCCGGATTGATGCGAATTTTATCAACGGGGTGATCCAAAGCCATGAGGGCCATTTTGTAATCAAAATGGATGTCACAAATAAGCGGGATATTGATTTGATTACGGATAGCCGTCAGAGCGTTGGCATCTTCCGGTTTGGGGACCGTGACCCGAACCAGTTCGCAGCCGGCCTCTTCCAGACGATGAATCTGAGCCACAGTCGCAGCCACATCGAAGGTATCGGTCGTGGTCATCGATTGGACCCAGATGGGATTATCCCCGCCAAAAATTCGGTTTCCCACGCGAACTTCACGGGTTTTGTGTCGCGGTTTAGCAGGGTGTTTCGGGGCATTTTCTAGGGCAGAAAGGTCACGTTTCATCGTCACTATTTCCAGTTGATTGTCAGCATTTTCCTCAGGATCGTTTGATCTTATTTTAGTCTCGCTTGTGTCGATGTCGAATGAATTGAATGAGCTTTTGTGAGACTCCCCAACGAACGAAGCCCCACCGGCATGCCCTTACATGAGATGATCTCGAACGAAACTCATCCGCTTTCGTCAGGCGATTCACCAACCACCACATCGAACAAACCTAATCCGCTTTCGTCAGGCGATTCACCAACCACCATTTTTTGCTTCCACGATTCCAAACTTCAATGGTGGCATCGGGGTAGATGCGATCGACACCGATGTTCGGTTTTACCACCACAATATATTCACCTCGGCCACCTAATCGATTCCCATGCTCATCGAAATAACTCGGCGAACGATTTCGGAACAACTCAATGAGTTGATCGGCATTGGAGACAAAATTTTGTCCCTGAGGTAAGGCACTTTCGAGAATGATTTGGAACATCTCTTCGTTGAGGAGAATATCATCCGTGCTACTCGGTCGATTTAACGGGGGATGGTCATCTTTATCCCAAGCGATTGGGTTAAAATGTGTGAAAAACACGAGGGGGACCGGAATATCTTCGATCGGCCATTTAATATCCCCATCGCGATAAATATCGTTAAAAGCAATCCCATCACCACTCACCGCGACCAGTTGGTTACCAATCAACGGGGCATATTTGGTTAATCCACGCAAAAAACGTCGGGCAGGTTGAGTCGCTCCGGCCAAAATCACTACCGAACGATAATTTGGCTTTTCGCCAATTTTATGAAGCATAAACTGGCCGACATTGAGTTCTTGTTCGTTGGGTATTCCGAACCGACCTACGGAGTAGTGGAACTGAAAACGATCTGCCGTCAAAAGTTGATTATTCTCGTTATGGGTTTGTAAATAGAACTGGTCTGCAAGGT
>CAZFDX010000717.1:0-4368 GCA_964518325.1 uncultured Alcaligenaceae bacterium
ACTCGTTTGCGGGGAATACCCACCCAACGGAAGATGATTCAAAAGTCCTCGCTTTAAAAGAACTTTCCCACGACGATATTTTCAAATGGGAAGAAAAGGAAAAGCAAGAGAGCTGCAAGAAACTCGAAGGGGAAGAACTCAAGAAACGTAAGATTCTTGTGGTCAGCAGCATTGCCAACGAGAAGTTCAAAGCGATCCATGCGAAACGAATGGCCAATTGGGCCTTGTGGTACGAATTAGCCGGCCCCACCGAGCGGGCGAACGAACAGGCCTCGAAGGCCTATGCCTTTTGGTATCAATCGCAAAATCCCGATCCCAATAAACGCAACCCCGATCTTGCCAAAGGCTTTGGTGGAAAATATCGCCAAATGCCTTGGGTGGAAAATCGCGGGCCGAACCCATTCTTGATGATTCGGACTGTCGTTTCCGGTTCGGGCGAGCAACGTCGGGAAGTTCTCACTTGGTTTGCTTCTAATCAATTGCCGAACCTGATTGAACCTCTTCTCAAATTCTTTACACCCGTTTACTACCTGTTCGACGAGCGCGCCAATTCCGGTATCGTGATCTATTTGATCTTCCTGATTTTGTGGCTTGTGGGGGTTTGGGGCTTCTTCGGAGGGATTATCACTCGTATGGCGGCGCTCTCTCTCGCCAACAAAGAAGGGGGGGGCCTCCGTGGCGCTGTGAAATGGGTGAAGGATCGTTACTTCTCCTATTTAATTTCCCCGATGGTTCCCTTGGGAATTATCGCATTTATCGTGCTTTGTTGTATCCTGTTTGGCTTGCTCCATTGGATACCCGCAGTAGGGGATATTCTCGTTTCGGGCTTATTCTGGTGGCTTCCGTTGATCGCTGGGATTGTTATGACCTTGGTCCTCTTGGGGCTGGTGGGTTACCCGATTATGTACACCACCTTAAGCACCGAAGGAACCGATACTTTCGATGCGGTCAGCCGAACCTATAGCTATGTGTTTGAATCTCCTTGGCATTACCTGTGGTACTCCTTGGTGGCCATTTTGTACGGCGCTGTGCTGACCTTGTTTGTGGTTTCGGTCGGCTCTCTTTCCGCTTATTTCGCCAAGTGGGGGGTCGCAAAATTCCCCTTCCTTGGTGAGCGTAGTCCCGAATATCTGTTCATTTACGCTCCTGAGTCGCTCGGTTGGAAACAGGTCCTCTTAGCGAACAGTCCCATTGCTGTGAATGATGATGGCGAATACATCGATCCGGAACTCGCTCAGAAATACATCTCGGATTATGCTTGGTACAATCATGCCGGCGCGGGGATGGTCAGTTTCTGGGTCGCCTTGATGTTCCTGCTCGTCATTGGCTTTAGCTACAGTTACTTTTGGACGGCCTCGACGCAGATTTATCTCCTCATGCGGCAACGGGTCGATGGAACCGAAGTCGATGATGTCACGTTGGAAGTGACGCCTCCCACTCCGGTGGTTCCAACTCCGGCGACCCCTGCTCCCGCTCCGGCCCCCGCACCGACAGAACAACTTTTGCCGGCACCGACCCTCAAAACCCCTGAACCTTCTGCACCCTCGACACCATCGGAACCAACGGCACCGACGGCACCGCAAACGACGGCACCGACCGCAACGGAACCGGCCTCTTCCGATGTGACGAATCCTCCGGAACCGCCCGCATCGAACTCCACCACTTCCAATAATCCTCCTCCTGCCAACACCTAGAGTTTTTCCCCTGTCGATTTAGCTCTCAAATTATCTCTCAAAATGTAGCTGGGGGTTGGGCAGCGGAAAAGCGAATCACTCCTAGGGAATCGTCACCGCTGTACCAGAATCGAAACAGAGCAGAAACTCACTTCAAGGGAATCGTCACCGCTGCATCAAAATCAAAAACGCTCTAATCCTCTTGAAACCGTGCTGTGTTCCATCCTTAAAGTCAAAGGGGCATTTTTTCGGAGAGAGTAGTTCCGACTCGGTTAGGATCGTGTGATTTTGATCCCTGAGAATCGCGTGGGATCGAAACCGGAACGGTGAGAGACTTAGACCAGTTTGGCAATCACTTCGGTGGAGCTGGGAAGAACAGGGTTGGGGCGTTCCGAAATATCGTTAACCATCGAGTGCGGATCGATGCCCAAAGCATGATAGGCCGTCGCTAAAATGTTCGGGTAGGGGATGGGATCATCCTTGACGGTAGCGCCGGTGGAATCGGTCGAGCCAATGACCTGTCCCATTTTCAGACCGCCGCCGGCAATGAGGGCATGGCCGACCCGTGCCCAGTGATCTCGACCCGCATCTTTGTTAATCTTGGGTGTACGGCCAAATTCACCCCAGACCAATACCGTGACATCTTTATCTAACCCACGAGTGTAAATATCTTCGATTAGAGCCGAGATGCCTGCATCAAAGGTCGGGAGATTACTCTTCATGTGTTTGAAGTTCCCGCCGTGTGTATCCCAGAATCCGTAAGCGACCGTCACCACGCGAGCACCGGCTTCCACCAATCGGCGAGCCATCAACAATTGGTCGTTCCACAGCGGAGCACCATCTCCTTGATGTTTGCTGGAACCGCGACCGTAACGATCTCGCAGGGCCACGGGTTCACGGGTCACATCCAGAGCTTCGACCACTTTCGAGGAGGTCAGCACATCAAAGGCCTTGGCATGGAAGGTATCGGTGTTCGGGCGGCGTTCTTCGCTGGCTCGGGCCAAGTCCATCTCGGCTAAGAGCGATTTCCGATCGGCCAAACGATCCATTGGCACGGCCAGATTTCGCATCAAGGCCACTTCTTCCCCATCCACTTTCACGGGAGCTGCGGCACGGCCCAATTTTCCGGGGTGAGGGGAGTTATAAGGCTTGTGTTGCATGGTGGGGAACAGATCGATGAACGGCGGAACCAAAGGATCGGTCGGCCCTTTCAAGCGAGCCACCACCGAACCAAAGTGAGGTCGCCCTTCACGTTGGGCGGTGTTCATTCCCACACCGGTCATATTTTGCCAGCTGGAGTGTTCGTCGGCTAAACCCACGATCGATCGGATCACCGTGACCTTGTCCATGACCTTGGCCATTTTGGGCAGTAACTCGCAGACAAAGGTTCCGGGGACATTCGTCGGGATGGGCTTGAATTCACCTCGCACTTCAGCGGGTGCTTCGGGCTTCATGTCGAAGGTATCGTGGTGGGTGAGACCCCCACTCAAATAAACCATGATGATCGATTTATGGGATCGTTTTCCCGTTCTGGCTTCGGCTCGAAGGAGATTGGGAAGGGTCAGGCCACCACTAAGGCCCAAGGCCCCGACCGTCAAAAAGGAACGACGTGAAATGGCGTCGCAATAATTTTTGCTGGAAGGACCGGTAATCGTCAACATATTCTGGACTCCGATTTGGCGTAGGGACTGCCAAGTAGAGGGAATCGAAGGAGGGTTTTATTCACTTTATAGTTTAATCGAAATTATCTCCAAAAGCAAGAAGGAAGTTTCCTCAAATCTTTGCTCTTTAGTTGAAGGCTTTGGCTCTTCGGCTTTCCCATTTCCCGATTTGCTCCACTCTCGACTTCTCTCATTTTTTCCATGCCGTCCTTGTGCCGAATTTCACAGTGTGAACGTCAATGATGAGGATGGTATCGATTATCGAAAGAAACACCGTTTCAGAATCAGGAAACTCGATTTCAGAGTCAGGAAAATCGATTTCAAGATAGGGAAACTGCGACTTGAAAAAAGGAAAAGGTCCTTTGATTAGCCCCCTTTGGTGGATAGATGGTGGATAACTGATTAGCCCCCTTTGGTGGATAACCGCAATCCGATTGGCAAGGACTCGCCGAAGATTTGACCTTGATCGCTGGTTTGCAACGGGGAAATTTCTTGGACAATTTGTCGATAATTTTCAGGCAATTGGGGGAATTTTTCGAGGGTGTGGATCACACGGCTTCGGACCTCATCATCTAAATCCAAAGCGCGTTGACCCGTCCGCCGAGCCAGCGACGCGACACAAAAGCCCCAATTTTTCAGGTCGGTCTCCTGTGTTGGCGGGCGTTCCAACATCTCTTCGATCCAATGGGTAACCAAATTGGGATGAAGGACCAAATTCAAAGGACCATACAACAAAGCTCGCGCACCAATTCGGGCTAAGCTCCAGTAGACATAATTTGGGATGGGATCGCGTTTGGTTTGGTGGAGTAGGGCATCGCCGAGTTGCTGTTTGGTTTTCAAATCGATCCGTTCTAAACTCCCTGCCAAACGCCACATTTCCGCATATTCATTCGCAGGGGGTTTAGCGATGTTCTTTCCTTTCGGGGGCAGAAGGATCGGTCGCAAGCGAGACATGAGGGTATTTTGAATGGACGAGGCCAACCCGCCGGAGACTCGGCGCCAAAGAATCCATAACTCGGCCCCTCCCTCTAACC
>CAZFDX010000718.1:0-4737 GCA_964518325.1 uncultured Alcaligenaceae bacterium
GATGAGGTGCCCCATCACGACCAGAAGGAAAAACAGATTGCGGATTGGTAGAAGTGCCGAGAAATAAAATGGGGGAGACTCGGCAAGGCCCGAGTGGCGGGATTTTTTCAGAGCTTCGGCTAAGCGCATCATCCAACGAACACTTCGGGGCCAGTCGCGAAGTTGAGTCCGATACAAAGATGGGATGCCCTCGGGGCCTACGCCCGAGCCGATCACGGAACCAGCAATGGCAGCGGTTGAGTCGGTATCGCCACCTGCACGGATCAAGGTTTGAACCACACCTTGCCAATCGTGTGGAGACTTTAGCCACAGGAATAACACCGCAGGAACCGTGTGAAACATGTAGCCAGAAATCCCCTTCTGACAGTGAATTTGACCTAAAAATTCCTCGAAGCTGGTTCCCTGTTGGCAAGCCGTTTCGAGCAGAGAAAGCCACTTTTCACAATCTGGGGTGCAAGCCCCCAGAAAGGAACGTAACCGAGGCAAGAATTCATCGGTAGTGTGATATTTCCGTTTCGCACACCATGCAGCCAAACCAATCGCTAATGCCCCTTCGAGTGCCTTGGGATCGGTATGGGTGATTTGTGTCGAGGCGGTGATCCATGCCTTGAGCTGATCGAGCGAATCGATGCTGGCACCTAAAATGCCGGCTCGCATGGCGGGGCCGTTTCCGGCGGAGTAAACGCCACTTTTGCGAAGACCGAACCACAATTTGATACAGGCCTGAGCGGTCGCTTTCCCGATCCCCGGCGGAAGACTGGCAAACCACCAACGTAATCCCCAACGAAGGGAACGGGTAAATCCCTTCAAATCATTGGGGTAACGGCATAACGATTGTGCAACCAAACAGGTATGTTCCGTATCGTCGGAGATCATCCCTTGATGGAAAAGGAAACGATAGCGCGTGGGTTCCCCCAACAGGCGTAAGGCACGGCGGCGGGACAACCCTTCGTAGGGTAATCCCAAGGCATCACCCGCAGCACAGCCCAGAAGCGAACCTTTGATCGAATCGATTTCGATTTCCATTTCCTAGCTCGGAGCTTACTTTATCAGAGGAGTTCCTGTTAAAGGATTTCTATTATCAAGGGAACAGAGTAACAAGAGGGATTCGGGTTTTATGGAGGGGATTGCCCCATTAGGGGTTATCTGTAATTAGGATATTCAGGAGAGATATATTGAATCGTATCGACCACAGCATTACTTGGCAGAGTATTTGTGTTTCTGTCTGCCATTTTCAAGGAGAGATGCGTTGAATCGCATCGACCACAGCTCGACGAACTTCGAGATCGGGATCGTCCAAAGCGGCTTGCAGGGCGGGCAAAGCCGAGATTGCCTTGGGACCTAATTTTCCTAATGCTCGGGCCGCTTTCAATCTCACATATTCATCGGGTTCAAGCAGGTCTAGTGCATACATATCTGCCAACTCTGTTTCCTTGGGTGTATAGCCCAGCACTTTGAGAGTATTCAGGGCTGCCCGTCGAACGTCCCCATCAATATCCCGCAGCGAACCGACTAAATCGGGGATAGCGACCTTGGCAGCATTTCCCAATAGCCCCAAAGATTTGGCAGCCCGTACCCGTTGGCCGGCATTGCGATCTCTTAAAAGTTTAATCAAAGCAACGGTATCGGCATCTTCTAAGGAGAGTAAAATTTGGTCGCTGGCTTTTCGGGCCGCTCGGGCCAATTCAATATCAGAAGCGCTGGCGAGTTTGGCCAGAGGTGCCATCGCAGAGCGAGCGGGGTAGCCAATTTCCCCCAGTGCTTGAATGACCGCGCTAAGGACAATCTCATCTTGATCGGGTCGCAAGCGACTCAGTTGCGCCACCAGTTCGGGAACGGCCGCGCCGGCACGGGTGCCCATTTTCCCCAAGGATCGAGCGGCATCGGCACGGGCAAAAGGTTTAGCTAACCGATCATGTACGACCCCCGCTAACTCCAAAGCGAGCTTATCATCACGTTCATCCGCCTGAACATGAGGAACACAAGGGGTAATCGTTAAAGCTAGCACAACGGGAACAAATCGGGAGAATTTCATATCACAAATCGTCGTCGGAGTTCAGCATACAACTCAAGTCTCTCTTGACATAATAATCGAAAAATCCTCGATATTTCTCGGCAAATTCTGATTTTTCGCTTCGATAATCGGGTTGCGTCTTATCTCGTATTGGAGTGGGTCATGGATAAAGCAACACCGATTGGATTTTTAGTAGGCTTTGCGGCGGTGTTAGGGGCCATCGTGTTTGAAGGTGGTGTGCAAGGGATCGCTGCCTTTCTCGATGTTCCCGGAATGATGGTTTGCTTCGGGGGTTCATTTGCGGCCGCGATGGTTGCATTCCCCATCGGTAACATCATGGCCTTGCCCAAAACGGTCATGCATATCTTCAAGGTCAAAACCCCCAACTTACGCAACGAAATCAAGCGTTTTGCCGAATATGCTGCGGTTGTTCGCCGCGATGGTCTTTTGGGTTTGGAAGCGAAATTACCCGATGTACAAGACCCATTCCTCAAACGGGGTTTGGAAATGGTGATCGATAACGCCACCAAAGACAAACTTCACGAAGTCCTTGAAATCGAAATCGAAGCCCTTCATGAACGACACACCACCGGCAAGAAAATTTTTGAAAACATGGGCGCCATGGCACCTGCCTTCGGGATGGTTGGTACGCTGATTGGTTTGATTCAGATGCTCGGCTCGCTCGAAGACCCGAGCAAGATCGGGGCCGGTATGGCGGTCGCGATGGTCACTACCTTTTATGGCGCCTTCCTATCGAACATGATTTTCCTCCCCATTGCCACGAAACTCGAAACACGATCGCGAGAGGAAGTGGCCGCTCGTCAAATGATGCTGCAAGGGCTTATTGGGCTTGTCGAAGGCGAAAACCCCCGAGAACTCGAAGGGAAACTCAAAGCCTTCCTATCGCCCAAATATCGGCAAGAACAAGTCGATACCTTGGCGAACGCTGCCTAACATTCAGACATTTATTTGAGTTGAAACGAACCTCCAAAGCAGCGTGACTTGAGCTGGTGTCGAGTTACCTTGGGATTGGTTTGTGTTGATTTGGTTTGGTTTGAATCGAGTTGACTTGGGATCGGATTAAGTTGAGAACCTCCGATATCGGAGCACTCTTGTTGTTGGAGAAACCACGATGGGACACGGCGGAAACTGGATCGTTACCTATGCCGATATGATTACCCTTCTCATGGCGGGCTTTATCATCATCGTGACCTTTTCCAATCGCGATGTGAACGAAAATATGATTAAAAAGGCCGACACCATCTGGGGGGGGCAAGGTGGAACCGGTATTGCGGGCCGACTCCGAAAATCGGCCGAGAAAGATTCCGTGACCGTCCGCAAAGACCTTGGTCGGGGGAACCCCTTTGCACAAGGTTCACGCACTCCCCCCAGTTATGTGGAAAGCCCTATGGATGTGACCAAAAACATCCGCAAATTATTGGATGAAGAACGTCTCGGCGATTTTGGCGACAGCTACGAAATCAGCCTTCCCTACGGGGTTTTGTTTGAATCACCCAATCAACTTTCTGCGGTGGGCAAACTCGAACTTCAGCGAATTGCCATGCAGTTTCGCCCTCTTCCTTATGATGTGATTGCTCGCGTCGGCCCCGAAGAAGATATTGGTCGGGCACTACTGGTGCAAAAATTCTTCATGGAAGAGGCTTTCATTCATCCGGTCAGAACGGGCATTTCCCTTGCACCTTCCAAGGAATCCGGAACCTTGTATCTTTGGATGCGACGACTGACCCCTAACGGAGATTGACCGTGTTTTTTCGCAGAAAAAAAGGCAAAGGGACCCATGCGGGAATCGACCCCAACGGCTGGATGATGTCCTACGCCGATATGGTCACCATTTTGTTGGCCATGTTCATCGTCCTTTCCACCTTGGCCAAGGATCAAACCGGTATCAGCCTTTATCGCGGGACAGGCTCGTATCAGAAGACGATTAACTCTCTGGGGGTTCCGGGTTTGATGAAATACGCGAGTAAAAGCGTGGAACTCAGCGAGGCCGCACCACGATATACCATCGAAAATCTCGATCCGAAATCCAAACCCGCAGAACCTCATCAACTTGCCGATGGGGAACTCGAACAATTTCAAGCGTTTCTTTCCGATCTCAGCCAATCGAATGAGGTCAAAAAAAAGGAACGTGAACAAGCTCGGGCCGCAGTGGATATTCATTCCCGAATTAACAACCAACCCCCTTACCTGAAAGAGAAACAAACCAGCCAGCTGATTTCTGTGATCTCGTTAGTCCGAGAAGCGAATTACCGAGCGGAAATCATCGTTTGGGCACCGACCCCCGCCGATAGCATGCTGGCCCGATCCGTAAAAATCGCGGAGCAAATCCGTCAGGAACTCCTCGAAGAAATTAGCTTGCCTGAAGAGTATCGGGATCGGGTGATTGCCGTCTCGCAACCTTGGCGATTCAAGGACATTAAACGCCCCGTTTTTTCTGTCGTCATTTCACGGGTGAACCCACAATAATCGTCCATTCACATCACACACTTGCCCACTTGCCTATTCATCCCGATTGATGATGGAAGCACGGCACGCCCCCCCCCTGCCATGAAGGCAATCACATGAAGCTAATCACATAAAGGCAATCACATGAAGCTCGGAAGTTCATTCGATCGAGGAAGAGGGAGGAGGGAGATGATCCCACAAAATGGCCTCGGCCACAAGCCCCGGACCGAAGCCTATCATCACACAGGGACCATATC
>CAZFDX010000719.1:0-5193 GCA_964518325.1 uncultured Alcaligenaceae bacterium
CCGAAGGGGGACGGATTCTAATCGGCTGTTATGGAAACCTCTCTCGATCGAACCCAGAAAAAATCCAAGAATCAGGGATTGTAACCCCCTTTCTAAGTTCCTGTTGTGTCAATCTTGACCGTTATATTGGCTTGTTGATTAAGTATGTTCTAGATTTGCATCAAGAAATAATCAGGAATCGCCACCTTTGGGAGAGGGACCATGCTACAGGCTCCTGCGTCGGACCTGTTACGACAGGGGATTGCGGCAGCGCGTGCGGGAGATCGGGCCAAGGCACGGATTCTATTCCGCGATGCTACCAATGCCGAACCAACGAATGAAAACGCATGGTTATGGTACGCCGGCATGGCCGAGACTCCTTTTGAAGCTATGGCCTGCTTGGAACATGTTCTTTCGATTAACCCCAATAATGAACGAGCCAAAGCGGGGCTGAAGAGCGCTCGGTTGAATGCGGGGGTCGCTGCGGCCAAGGCGAATGATCGTGGCCTAGCCCGAGAATTGTTGCTCCGCACCGCTGAAGAAGACCCGAACAACGAAACGGTTTGGCTTTGGCTTTCGGGTGTGACGGATGATCCTTACGAAGCGGTTTCCTACCTGCATCGGGTTCTGGAGTTGAATCCCAACAACGAACGTGCCAAAACCGGTCTCGAATTTTATCAAGGAAGAATCAAACAGCTGGAAGAACAACAGGCGGCTTGGTTCTGTCCGGTATGCCTATCCAAGGCCTCGGAACCTCAAGCACAATGTCATTGCTGTAAGTCGATTCTCGATATTAGCCAATATGAAATGGCCCTGAACAATGCCGAAGTCGATAAGGAACGGGTTCGCGTGGGTTTGGCTCGCCTGCAAGCCTCCTTGGCGAGTCGAGATGATTACGCCACCCATTACTACATTGGCATGGCCTTTCTGAATTTAGGCAAGATCGACGATGCCTTGGGGCATTTTTACGATGCTCGGCGACATAATCCCGACGATGTGGGCTTTATTGCTCAAGTGAATGCCATCCAAGAGAAATGGACGGCCCTACCCCCAGCGGTTCCTGAAGTCGCTCCGGTGCCGAGCGACGTTGCCAACACTCCGGATAAACCGACTCGCAAGGACCCTCAATTTGTGATGATTGTGGACGATAGCCCGACGATCCGCAAATTGGTTTCGATGACCCTTTCGCGGGTCGGGTATCAAATGATCGAGGCAGGAGACGGTCACGAAGCGCTCGAACGAATGCAAACCGAAGGGATTCCGGACCTGATTTTGCTCGACATCGGCATGCCGGGAATGGATGGGTTTACGTTGTGCAAAATCCTTCGCAACGATCCCCAGACCGCTAAAATCCCCATCGTAATCCTGACCGGAAAGGATGGCCTATTCAATAAAATTCGCGGTAAAATGGCTGGCTCGAACCTGTATTTGACGAAACCCTTCCAGCCCGAGGAGTTGGTTCAAATCGTTCAGAAAAATTGTGGTGTCCCTGCAACGGTTGGGGTCTGACCCAAGGTGATCCATGAAAGCGGGCTACTCCCCCAATCTCGAGGGCGACCTGATTCGGCTTCTCTCGATACTCGATTCCAGTCGAAATCGGCTCGAACAAATCCCCCCGCAGAAGGGGGCCATCTTGGTATTGAAGCAACTCCATTTCATGGTGAATGCTATCATCGGTGTGGCCGATCAGCACATCACTGCCAAGGTGGTCAGTCGCGATGCCAACGGCGCCTTGAAAAAAATCATCGAGTTTTATGCGATCTATCGTAGTCTGTTGCCCGATTCCCCATCGTTACACTTCATGGCCTTGTTCCACAAAGAAAAACTGGCCTTTCAGGGAGACGTTTATCAAGACTTGTTTTGCCGTTGTGTCAACCTGTTTCAGGATATTGTTCAATCGTACTTTTCGTTATTCACCCAACGGTTTGAAAGTTCCCTGAAAGCGCGAGACTGGGTCGAAGTGGCGGCCGGATTTTTAGTCGAACTCAAACAGACCACACGGACCATGCAAGCCACCGCCATTGCCTAAAGCATTTTCAGGTTCACGGCCATACCGAAGGAGAAGGGAGAAATAAGTTTAGGTATGTTCATTCCGTTATTCTAACTCTCTCCCATTGGGAGGGGGAAACTCCGACACACTCCAAAACCATTTGGGAGTTCTCCGTATCAAAAACGACAGGTTCTAAATGCTCTCCATACTCTCGCAGGCTCTAGAATATTATCTTGATCACCCTTTGGGCGTCGATCGAATTTCCTCGTCGGAATCTAGAACGCATGACACGGAATGAGCCGAACCCCAAACGCCCTCCGATTCGTTGTCGTCATCGGATCGCCGTATCCGTGATGGCTTTGATCTTTGCCCCGTTAATCATCTTGGGACTCGTTGGCCTGAGCCTTTTTCTTCTTGTGAACGTAGCTGTCCAATCGTCGATCCCCATCTCGATCTTTCTGTTGATCTCTGCCTATTTTTTTGCCCAGCAACTCTCGCACACTTACGATTGGGTCGAGATCGAGGGAGAACTGATTCGTGGCAGGAAATTTTGGTCCCGTCGTTTGATTGAACGACCGTTGAACCAAATAATTCAGGTTGTTCCCATGAGAGCAATCTTTTCCGATGCTTTAGAAAATCAAGTGATCGATCGACTTTACAAAACGAGTAATCGAGGTTACGAGATCCGTTGTGCCGATGGAACCAAGTTTGTCCTGATCCGAGGCGATATGTGGGGCATCGACGAGTTCATGAACGAGTTAGCCAAGTCGATGCCTCATTTGGGGTTACGTCCCACAGCACATTGAATAGATCGACGAGTTCATGAACGAGTTAGCCAAGTCGATGCTTTAAAATTTCCTCGGCCTGCTGACAGAGTTCCAGCAAGCGGGCTTTACGATTCGCATTTGTAAAATTTCCTTGCTGCTCGATCCAATCTCGCACCGAGACCATTTCTTGTAATAACCCCATGATTGCCTGAGGCTGACCCTGCTCCGTTTGAGCGCGACTCCAATCCGGCGAGGTATGAGCAAAAATCGTTTCCGTGGGGTAAATCGGAGAGGTCTGGCCGCTGAGGCATCGCACGGCCAACCAACCCACAAAGTCCTTCTGTTCCGAGGTGAGATCATCTCGGTAAGCTCCTTCGGGGTAACTCCGGCTGGCGAGAACTTGGCCGTTGCCGATCAATTCGATCTTTTGGATCGGCACAAGGCTTTGAAAGCCGAACTGCACGGCGTCCGACTCGGTGTGCAGATAGGGGATCGGCCCGTTGGTTACGAGTGCCAATGCTTGTCGAATCGCTTCGATCGGGGAAAGGTCCGATTTTTTCACAATCGTTCGGGTCGATCCCAAGGCGATTCGGTTAGAGTCTTTCCCACTTCCGCCAATTAAAGGTAAACGAATCCCTGCATTCAATAAGCGATAATAAAGGGGAAGAAAGGGCCTTTTTCGCTCGACCGAATCCCATTCCAAAGCATCGACCTTTCCGAGGATGGCATTAATCAAGGCTTCACCCCCTGCCAGTCCTGCCTCGGGCCGATAGGCATCGCACCAAGTGACTAATCCTTTTTTCCGATGACATTGCTCACACCAATCGGCCAACGACCAATCGTCGCTTTCCTCGCCACCGAAGCTCAAAGGATAAACGGCCCGATGACAATGCAAAAGCCCTAATCGCCCCAAGGCAGGATGCTGGTTGAACGTGTTGACGTAAACGGCAGTCGATCCTTTTTCCCACGCGGGCGTTTGCCCGCTGAATGCCAATAGGTTGGCCGTTTGCTTGTACAAATGACCATCGTTTGCAGGGAAGTTGTACTCACGGACCAGAAGCTGCACGGTATCCAACCCTTCGGCGTTGCCCTCGAAAGCGGCATCGGTGGGGGAAAGGAAATGGCAACGGGAATCGACACTATGATAGGGAGCCGAATCGATGCCCATTTCCATAGCGAAACGTAGGGCCATTTGGCCGGCACCAAGGATGATTTCTTTCTCGATTGGCCGATAAAAAATCCCTTTGGTGATTTTCACCCGCAACGGGGTTTGGGTCGGCAGACGAATTTCGCATGTCCCATCGCAGTAGAACCACAATTGCCCATTGAGCGAAACTTGTCCCCCCACACATTCATTTCGCCCAATCGGAAAGATCGCGGACCGACTGAGAGGAAAATAGGCTTTCCCCTGCGAATCGGTAATACAGACCCGAACGGGGGTCGGTTGCTGGGTCTGGGCATCGTTAACACGCAGATGAACAATCAGCTCGTTCACTGATATTTAGCTCCGGCCCGATCGAGAATTTTGCGGAAGGCATCGACCGCTTTCGGGAACAATTCCGGTCCCGTGACACCACCGGTTGGCCCCCCCCCCAAGAGGTGCGGTTCCAGAACCGCGAATCCTTTGTATCCACGAGCAACGGCATCGTTAATGATCGTTTGCATTTGCCCATCCCCTTCGCCGGCCAAGGCCCCATGCGCTTCGCCCGATTTCCAATCTTTAATATGAAAATGGGCCGTGTGTTCCTTGCAGACCCGCCATCCTTCCAAAGGATCGTAACCACAGAAAACGAAATTGGCCGGATCGAAAGCCGCTTTGAAAGCGGGGCTGGAAATCGTGCGGAACAGATCGGCCAATCGTTCGGGAGAATCGCCATAAATCCGATGTTCATTCTCATGGAAAAGGGTCACACCGGCTTTTTCGGCCAATTCGGTTTTGATTTTCATCCGGCGCATGACCTCTTCGCGATAGGGTTGCCAATTTCCGTCAAACCCCTCGGGGGGATAGTAGCTAAAAATACGGATGTTTGGCGTACCGAATACTTGGCACAGGTGCAACGCCCGGTGAAACTTTTCTAAATGGGGTTCAAACGGATCGTCAATTTTGATTTTGCCAATCGGCGAGCCAATCGCAGAGAGGGTGACCCCTTCTTTTTCGATCAGGCTTTTGAACTCGGCAATTTGGGCGTCGCTCAAACTCAGCACATTCGTTTTCCATGCGGAACGGAATTCGATATGCTGAACACCACACGCCGTGGGTACCGCCAATGGCTCAAGGGGGTCAGCAGAAATCGCATCAGCAAACGCGGAGGGATAAACCATTAGCACGTCTCCATAAAGGGAACCCTGAGATGGTACCAACCGACTTTATTTTTGCGAGAATACCCATGAGAACGATTTTGGCTTTGTTGCTGACGGTGAACTTGGTTTGGGCCGAGCCGCCTGAAATCATCCCCA
>CAZFDX010000720.1:0-3917 GCA_964518325.1 uncultured Alcaligenaceae bacterium
GAATCGACCTGTTTGGGCTTCGGTCGTTCGGGGCGTTTCACAGGGGGGATTGGCGGTACTTCCGGAAGCGGAGACTGGGCTAATTCCGGTGGGATGCGTGGCATCCGTCGCAGAATGTAATTTTCAAAGGTAATTTTCTTGACCGATTCCGCTAGGTTTTTGTATTTTTCTAGCGTCTGCTCCATTGCCTGTAGTTGCAATCGGCGTTGTTCGACATCTGCTTGATAGACGGCTTGGGTATAGGTCTGAAATTCGACAAAATCGCGGGATTCGGGACATTGACCTGCGTCGAACTCGGCCTTTTTCGCCCGAACAAAATCAAATACCGCCGAGACAATATCAAGCGATTTGCTACTACCAATTCCGCTAATGTTCTGGAGTCGAAATTCGATTCCACGAGCATTCAATTGATTCATACGGGTATAACCCGAGGCATGGAGTAACTCCACCGTTTTGGGACCAATCCCCTGATAGCGAATCAGTTCGTCCACTTTGAACCGAGACAGATACCTATCAAATGCGTTTTCCCGTTCTTGTTGAATGAGAGCGTCAACGGGCGGGATGGGGATTTGTAGTTTCGCGTAGGAGTTTTGCAATTCTTGATAACGAGCCAAAATGCGATTTCGCCAGCTCAATTCAAAACTTTTATAGAATCGATTCCGGTAGTAAAAATAGGCAATGATAACAGCCAATATCGCTAGGAGCAAAAGGATAAGTAGAGAAGCGAGTGCATGAAAATTCACTGGGCCTAACTCCACAAAGATGGCTGTAATGTTATCGACTTAAGGTTATTCGTAACTTGTTTTTATCATCTTATGCAATGTGAGTTGGGATTTGTGAAAAAATTCAACCGGAATGATCCTAAAGTCGGGATCAATCCGAATCGATTCCAGATTGGGTATTTTTTTCTTTACATCGGGACTGCAAAAGATTAAAATCACTCCTATCCTCTAAACCCTCTTCCGAGTCGATCCATGCACAGGCTGGGTCTACTGATCTGTTTGTCTTTCTTTCCCTTCACGGCTCATGCCGGTGAATTACCCAAAGATTGGGCCTATCGATCGTTCACGCGACCCGAGATTCCCCAGATCGAGGGCAACTCTCATCCGATCGATGCTTTTATTCAGGCTCGATTGAACGAGAAGAAATTGCAGCGGCGGCCGAAACTCGACAAGGCCCTGTTATTGCGCCGACTGAGTTTGGACCTGACGGGGCTTCCCCCCACGCCGGAACAACTCAAGGAATTTTTGAACGATCCCTCACCAAGGGCGATCGAAAAACAAATTGATCGAATGCTGGCTTCTCCTCATTATGGGGAAAGGCTGGCTTTGATGTGGCTCGATGCAGTCCGCTATGCGGAAAGCGATGGTTTCAAAGCCGATGACTATCGTCCCCATGCGTGGCGATACCGAGATTATGTCATTCAAAGTTTTAATTCCGACAAGCCTTTCAACCGATTCGTTCAAGAACAAATCGCAGGGGATGAATTATTCCCCAACGATAACGAAGCCCTGATTGCAACCGGTTTCCTGCGGATGTATCCCGATGAATATAATGCGGTCAATCTGGAGCAACGTCGTCAAGAAATTCTGAACGATATTACCGATACCACAGGGCAAGTGTTTTTGGGTTTGACCCTTGGTTGTGCCAAATGCCACGACCATAAAACCGACCCCATTTATCAGGAAGATTATTATCGTTTACAAGCGTTCTTTGCCGGCTGGAAGCCAAGCGACGAGTACCTCGTAAACGAGAAAACCGCAGAGCAGCTCAAGGCCCTTCAGGAATGGGAAGCGAAAACGGCGGAGATTCGTAAGGAACTCGCCGAGTTGGAAAAACCCTATCGAGAGAAGTTCACTGCCAAGCGTCGTTCTCGTTTTCCCGAAGAGTATGCCAAACTGCTCGATATGCCGGAATCCGAGAAGACCCCGCTGCAAAAGCAAATCTGCGCCATGATCGAAAAGCAGGTTTATGCGGACGAAAATGGCATGTTCAACGGGATGAAACCAGAAGAAAAACAAAAGCACGAAGCACTCAAAAACCGGTTGGCCGAATTCGGTCCAAAACCGGCCGAACCCCCGCGAGTGATGGCCATGCGCGATATTGGCCCCGAAGCTCCGCCAACTTTCCGTCTCAAACGGGGTAACTGGCGATTCCCGAAAGAAGAGCTTCAGCCTGCGTATCTTTCGATCATCGATGATAAAAAGGTGAGCATCACACCAAGCCCCCACGGCCTTGGGCGACGGGCGCAGTTGGCTCAGTGGTTGACCCAACCGCATCATCCGCTCACCTCGCGCGTGGCAGTGAATCGGCTGTGGCAGCATTTCTTTGGGCGGGGGATTGTTCCCACCTCCGATGATTTTGGCACCACCGGAGAACGTCCCACTCATCCCGAATTGTTGAACTGGTTGGCAGCCGAATTCGTCAAACCCAGCACCGATAAGCAAGCCCCATCGTGGAGTCTCAAGCACATCGTTCGCTTAATCGTCACCTCGGAAACGTATCAACAAGATTCATTCAGCCATCCCGAGGGAGAAAAACAAGACCCCGACAATCTTCTATTTTGGCGACAGAATCGCAAACGCATGGAAGGGGAAACACTTCGCGATGCGATTTTAGCCGTGTCGGGAACCTTGAATCTGAAAGCCGGCGGGCCGAGCGTGTATCCCGAACTCCCCCCCGAAATGAAAGGGACGAAATGGCCCCTCTCTTCAGAAGCCGAGCGGGACCGACGTAGCATTTACGTTGCTGTTCGCCGGAACACTCGTTACCCCTTGTTCGCAGCGTTCGATTCTCCAGAACGGACCGAGGCCTGCAATCGGCGTTACGAAACAACGACCGCCCCGCAAGCTCTGATGCTATTGAACGATCAAATGATTCTTCAAAAAGCCTCCTTGCTCGGGGAACGGATTCGCAAACAGGCCACCAACGATTCGGAAATGATTGAGAAACTCTTTGTGACCACGCTCAGTCGTCTGCCTACCAGTCGTGAAAAACAACTGATCCTCAACTTTGTCAACAAGGATACTCGCGATTCGGCAACCGTCTGGCGTGAGGTCAGTCATGCCCTGTTGAATACAAACGAATTTATTTTTATTGATTGATGGCGCAACCTATGCACTCGGCCAATCTGCACATGAATCGTCGGGAACTTTTGAATCGAATCGGTCTGGGATTCGGTTCCCTCGTTTGGGCGACCCTTTTGAGTGAGGAACTCGCGGCAAAGGAATCGGCAAGCACTCAGCCGTTCGCTCCGAAAAAATCTCACTTCCCTGCCAAAGCCAAACGGGTCATCTTCCTCTTCATGGAAGGGGGACCTAGCCATATCGATTTGTTCGATCCCAAACCCGAATTGGTCAAAATGCATGGTAAGCCCCTGCCGGCCTCGTTCGGGAAAGTGATTACTCCTATGGGGACGGGGGGCAACAACCTGTTGGCCAGTCGGCGTAAGTTTGGTCGATTCGGTCAATCGGGATTGGATTTTTCCGATTGGCTTCCTCACATGGCTCGCACCGCCGACCATTGGTGCCAACTCCGTGCTTGTTATGCCGACGGGTTGAATCATGTGGGTTCGGTTTTGCAGATGAATACCGGCTCGATCTTAGCGGGTAACCCAAGCCTTGGTTCGTGGGCTTTGTATGGGTTGGGGACCGAAAATCCGAATCTACCAGGGTTTGTCGTGCTGACCGATGGGGGCGAAGTGACGGGGGGGGCCAGAAATTGGGGGACCGGCTATATGCCCGCCACCTATCAAGGAACCCTATTTCGCTCGGATGATCCACCGATCTTGCATCTAAAAAACCCCAAGGGGATTAACTCGATCGATCAACGTGATAAACTCAAACTGATTCAAGAACTCAACGACTTACACGGAGAAAACCGCACCGAGGATACACGGCTCAAGGCTCGCCGAGAAG
>CAZFDX010000721.1:0-3818 GCA_964518325.1 uncultured Alcaligenaceae bacterium
CTTCGATGTCAACGACGCTGCCTTCCCAGAGAGCGTAGCTCGCGGTATGGCGGCGGAACACGACGACGGATCGGCGGGTCAGGGATTGGATGGCATCATCGATCTCAGCATCAGTCGCAGTGCCCCGCAAAGCTGCGTGGAGTGTGCCGCTGGAGGCGGAGATGCCGGAAGCGGGACCGATTACCTGCAGCAGCCCGATGGTCTTAGCGAGTCGAATCTCCAATTCGGATGCATCGTGCAGACGGTCGAGGACCGACTGCACCTCCGCCCACAGCTTCCCCCAATGCTGAGCGAAGAGGCTAGGACCGAGCGAGGCCATGACGTAGTCGTACAAGTGGTCAAGCCGGTATGGGCCACCTTTCAGCGTGGTTTCACGGAGAAACTCTTGGAAGCCGAATGGTTCCGACGACGTCAAGAACGCGAACAGGGACCTCTCGTTCTGGGCGAGATGCCGGAACAAAGGGCCGAGGGTGATCGCAGTCGAGGGGTGAAGCGGGTAGCAGGCGGTCAGACAGTCCTGCAATTCCGCTGGCGTCATCGAACCAGAGCGCACACCAAGGGCAACAACTTCTTCAACGAGGGCATTGGCCTGTAGTCGGAGCGGCTTCAGATGGGTATCTTCGCCCTCTTGCTTTATGGCTTGGGCCAGTAATCGCAACATTTGGTCAGAGCGTTCCTCGAAGGCTACATCCTCAAAGCGTCCCTGCACCTTTGCCCACTCGGCCCGCCGCCCGGGGCTCAAATGATTGGCGTAGCGGTCAAGGGCCTGATGCAGAATAGTCAGTAACAGGAACGGTCGCTTGGAGCGCGTGGCAGATTCGGCTAGTTCCTGCAAGATGAACACGTCGCCTCGATCTGGGTTGCTGGCCCCGTACTCAAGGAACTTCCCCAGCTCGTCCACGATCAGCAGGATGCCGGCAGCGTCGTTGCCGAACCGCTCAAGGTAATCGTTCGCCTCCTCGAAAAGGCCAATCACAGCGGTGCCGGAAGGGGACTCCTGCCTAGCCAGCCGTTCGAGGCGATCGACGATCTGATGAGGCCTGCCTCGCGTGGCCACAGCACGCAGGGAAGCAGTAAGGCTTGCCGCCAAGGCCTTTTCCAATGGTTGGCGTGGGACGCAAAACACCTCCGCCTTCGGGACTTTCGGCAAGCACCTCTGCTGTCAAACACCAATGACGAATGGATCGAACCATGTTCTTGCCAACGCCGAGGATGGTGATCGCTTCATCTCGCTGGAAGACACTCGGATCTTCTAGGACTGCATCAAAGCCTTTCTTCAACCAAGGATATCGAAATGGAAATGTCTCGTGTCCAGAGAAGGAATATTGTACGGCGTTCTTGCCCATCCACACTCCTATTCGTCAAAATCGGCATGCTCTTGCGGACATCGTTCTCAACCGACAAGCTTAACCGATTCACTTAGACTTTTCCAACATCTTCCCCTTATATCACCTTAATCATTATGTAAAAATAGCAATTTTATCTGTCCTATGTCATCTTCTTCCAAAGAAGAATGTAGTGGCTAAAAGGAGTATAACGATATCAAGAAGATGGGATGGACCACTACAAGATGTTGAAGTATTATTGATGGATTAAAGGTTATCGCCGCGACGAGTTGACTGATTACCTCAAACAAACAGAAGCCCCGTATCGTTTGGAAAACGTTCAGAAAAAGAAGGTGAAAAAGGGTTCCAAGTTCTGGCAAAGAGGTGGATTGTCGAGAGAACAAATTCATGGCTCCGAGCTGCTCGCCGACTGGCAAAAGACTACGAACGGAGCGTCAAAAGTAGTGAGGCTATAACCTACCTTCATGGAATTGATCTTATGAAAAAAAGAATATCAAAATCTCAAGAATGACCCACTATCCCTAAACTTGTGGATAATTCGACTGCCTATACCCCTATATTTTCCAACAGGCTCTAAAACAATCGGGGTTTTCGAAATAGGTCGGTGGGGTGGGGGTTTTTCTTGTTGTCAACGGGAGCTTTTCTGATCGTTTGACATACGTTCCACTTTAGCCCCTTTTCGGAGACTTGACTGACATGTCTCTTCCTAATTCCCGATTTGATTCGAATGCACGACCTACCTTTTGGAATTGATATTCTCCGGTAAGAGGATTTTCCAAAGATCGTCAAACCCTTTCGAGTAACCCAATACCAACTCGGTAGGGGTTTTCGATCGATCCAATCCTTGAATCGTCCCACGAATGAATCCTTGAGAAATCGCATCAATTTTCAAATCCGGTGGTCCTTTGGGGTCGCTGGATTTCAGGACCGCTACCAATCGGTGCTCCAATTGGTGAGCCGCAAGTGCTTCTCGCCAAAAAATTTCACTGGGTCGATCAGAACGCTCAATGAGAATAAAAGCATCGACTTCTTTCATGATCACTTCGCGATGCGGTGGAATGCGTTCCGTGGCATCGGACGTGTGTTTCCCACCGGGCAAATCGGCAATCGCCACATCGAAGAATTCGCGTAATCGTCTCATTTTCGCGGCAATTCTATCTTCCAATTCTGGTGACCATTCCACTTTATTCTCACGGCGGATGCGTTGAGCATATTCGGGATCGTTTTTATTTAATGCTAAATACCAATCGGGAGTGGGTGAGGCCCCATCGCAATCCAAACGCCAGCCCAGATAGCCTCTCTGTCCTCGGTCATGGTTCAACGCCAAACTAAAAACCGATTTGCCACTATTCGGGTCACCAATGATCCCAATGATTTTCGGATGAGCCGATTTTCTTAACAAATGGGGCTTGATCCAATCTGGAATTTCGGGTCGGTTACCCAGCAATTTTTGCGTTCGGTCATAAGTCACAACTAGGCCATCGGAACTCGACATACAACAAATGAGCGAAACACCTTTTTGAACAGCTTGATAGGCTGCGTAAGCGTAGGCTACTCCGTTTGCTTGCCCTGAAATATAAAGTTCACAGAATTTATTTGCCGGGATTCGATTCAGTTGCCGGTCGAGTAAATGGATAATCGCTTGTTCAGTCAGTTTGACTCCCTGTAGATCAATCTTGAGTACCGCACTGTGGGAGGTCTCATCTATATATAGTTCACATTGACCTAGAGAGGGATCATCCTTCGTTTCGATTTGTCCCTGTAAGCGAACGGCATATTGATGCCCTGCCTCGGCAATCAAGGCAGCGGCATAGGCATACATCCACATGGCACCTGGTCCGGTGAGCGTCCATTTCTGAGATGAGGTTGGGGGAAGCATAAGTGGTTGAGAAGAAATAATTTCGGGATGCCAATAGCGGACAGCGGATTTTTGGAACTGAATTGTTTCGGAATTGATGCGGAACCACTCACTCATGGAATTAGCTCCCTTGTTGATCGTAAAGACATGATTCCTAATAGTTAGTTCTATGAGCGAACGGCATTATTTAGAAAGAATTCGTTAAAGTGAAAATTTCTTTTATACTCGGTGTTGAGTGTTGATTGAACATTTCGATTGGGGATTGGAGCTGGATATTTCAAGTGGACTGCCTAGCCGGTTATCCCTCTTAATTTGTGAAATTAATACCTCCCCAGTTTAGGGGTGGTAATTCCTGATACAAAAAGTTTTCACCTGATCGGGAACTTTCACCGAGTGCGGTTTTAGGTTGCTGTCGCGGGGAGAGTCTTCTTGGGTGTTATTTTTGACTGACAATCCCCTAATGAGATGCTCCTTAGTTCGGGGGCAAGAACCACCTTGAAAGCGCTCTCGTAATCGTTTCTTCGTCCTAATAGGTTCAATCAAGAATCGTTTTAAGTGAGCCTTATCTGGAGATTATTTTAGGGTGGCAAATCAGATTTGTCTTGGTCCGAGGC
>CAZFDX010000722.1:0-1692 GCA_964518325.1 uncultured Alcaligenaceae bacterium
TCTTCGGAGAATGGGCATGTTACGCCGTCTTTTACTCTTGGGTGGTTCCTTCGCTTTGGTTGCGTTTTTTGCTTGGCTAACGGTTGCGCAAGGACCCAAAAACTCGGATTGGCTCGAAAGTCATCCAAGGATTCTTCGCACCGCTCAACAGCCTTTCGGTTATGCCCTTATCGCTAATGATAAAGCCCTATTGATTGATTGCCCGCTGCCTCCTGAATCGTTGACCTCTCACGGTGTCAAAAAGATCGAACTCGTTTTATTGACCCATCACCATCGGGATAGCTCGGCTGCACTTGGCGAATATCTCAAAGCCAAAATTCCGGTACGGGCCAACAAACTTTCTGCCGAGTATCTCACCATCGAGGGGGTCAAAAAACACTGGGACGATTCGCTCCCTTTGCGATCCTCACGCACGGGGTATTTCGTTCATCCTGTGGGATTTTCGGGGGTCGATTGTAGCTTGAACGACAACGATTCGGTGAAATGGGGGCCGTACACGCTGCAGGTCATTACGACACTCGGGCATTCTCGGGATCACACTTCTTTTGCACTCACCACAACGGATAAACAAACTTTGATATTTTGTGGCGATGCCTTTTCCACGACAGGGAAACTGTGGACCCCCTACACGACCGATTGGGATCATTGGACCGATGCCGGCCTAAAACCCACTTATGAATCCCTTCGGAAATTGGCGAAGTTGAAACCACAAATCTTGCTTCCTGCGCATGGCCCGAAACTCCAAAAGGATGTCGAAACCGCTTTGGAACAAACGGCAAAGGCGATCGAAGAAGTTGCCTTCCTGAGAAGTTTTGAAAGGTATACGAAACGACTAGGCGATGTTCCCCAGTACAAGTTTTTGGTTCCGAAAGAACAAGTTGGCTCTGCGGGAGATAAGCCTTGGTCCAAAGTATCGGACCACCTTTTCATTACGGGGAATACTTATGTTCTCGTTTCGAACTTGAACAAAAACTATTTAGTGCTGGACCCTTGGGGGCAACGCTCGGTCGATCAACTAAAGAAACTGGTCAAAGATGAGGGGCTTGGGAAACTCGAAGTGGTGATGTTCTCGCATGCCCATTACGATCATTATGATGGGGTCTACCTGCTGCCCGAGCGAGAGAGTTTTTCGGTCTGGTCGTTGGATCGAGTGGCAGGACCGATCCGAGAACCATTCCGTTGGCGGGCACCGTTCCTCGATGCTCGATCGGTTGAGTTCAATAAGCTATTCAAAGAAGGGGAACAAGCCCAATGGGGAGGCTATACTTTCAAATTCCATCATTTTCCCGGTCAAAGTGAATTCACAATGGCCATTGAAACCACCATCGACAAGAAGAAATGTTTGTTCGTGGCGGATAACTTTTTCCATCAGGAACAATACTCAGGGACAGGGGGATGGATGGGATTGAATCGGAGTTTTCCAGGCCCCTATGCCGAAAGTGCGCGAAAAGCTCTGGCGATCCAACCGGAATGGATTTTGGCCGAACACGGCGGACCCTACGAATTCAACGCCGAGGATTATCGGCGACGGGTCCGCTGGGGGGAAGATTCGGTCAAAGCAGTCGATGCGATTTCGCCTTCGGGGAATCATCGACGCGATTGGGACCCGAACCGGATTACCGCCGAGCCGATCTTAATCAAGGCCAAAGCAGGGGGGGAAATCTCGTTTCAAATTCATGCCAACAACCCAAC
>CAZFDX010000723.1:0-1935 GCA_964518325.1 uncultured Alcaligenaceae bacterium
AACGAGGACAAACGATGCCAGATGAAGCCTATGGGAAATCGGTGCGAATTGGGATAATGTGAGCAGGGCAGCCAGCCCGAGGGAATTAGGGGACGATCCCATAAAGTTCCAAGGGAACTCGCGGGACGGTTGAGGCTCGCACATCTTTCTCTTTGGGGTCTTTTCCACCCGGATTTTTCTTCTCGCAGCTTTCGAGGAACTGCATGATTTTAGCCTTGGTCTCAAGGGTGTTGTTCTTATCGAGCAGGGCGCCTCCCGTGAGGTCTTTAGAATCCTTGATGATTCGGATATATTTGAGTTTTTCGTCCCGTTCTTTTCGATTCACAAATTGATCGAGCAAGGCAGAGCCAACCGTTCCTGCTAAGCCATCCTTATTCTCCCCCTGAATCAGTAGGATCGGAAAGTCGAACTTGAAATGTTCGTAGGGACTAAATTTATATTCCCCGACCTTGGCCGATTTGAGGTTGAGGACCCCTTTATCGAGAATCGATTTGCATAAAGGCGAGATATTGTAAGAGAGTGCAATTAACCCTGCGTAATCTTTTCCGGCAGGGAAAAATTCTGGCGGAGGTTTGAGCGGGTCGAATATCTCCAAGGCCCCCCGATCATCTTTGGGTTTAACGGTATTGCGACGAAATTCCGTCGTAATGAAAGCCAATGCTAAGCCGGCCCCTTTCCCTTCGGAGACGAACCAAGTTCGGCTGCTATTTAATTCCTTGGCGTTATTGCGGCTATCAACAAATCGTTTGACGGCAGCGAGATCGTTGATGATGAACTTCTCTTTGTAATCATTGGGGAATTTAGCGAAGTCGAGTTTAACCTTGTCCACATCAAGCAAGCCGTTGTTGAGAATGTACTTCCGGTTGTAAGGTTCGTTACGGAAGTTGGCAGGGTCCGAAATCAAGGCACCGCGAGCTTCAGGCCCGCTCTTGCCGATCCCACGCCAATCGAACAACAGAACCGAGTAACCCTTCTTGTAAAGTTCCTCTGCCAAACTGACCCATTCCCCTTTGGTGAAACTGTTTCCCGGACGGGGTTCGGGCATCATGATAATCACATCGGAGTTATTTTTCTTCGATTTGTAGAATTGCCCGCGAATCTCGACCCCATCCGAAGAGAGGCAACCAACATCTTCATAGAGCTTTTCTTTTTCTTTGTCGTCCTTCTTGTCCTGACCGAAGCTCTCGGGATGATCCACAAGAATGATCAAGCCAAAAAGGAGACTCAAAACCGCACCCAAACGTAATAAGGTAAACATGGAGTTGGTCTCCTCTGTAGTGGAGGTGAAGACTATCTAAATAAACCTAGTTTAGAGTATAGAACTTTTGTTGCCACTTTCTTACAAGAAGTTCCTCTACTCACATGGAATTTACAAAATGAACATTTGTATACTCCACTCATTATACCCTTTTCCAGAGGTGGACTATGCAAAATTCACTCGATAAATCCCTACAATCGACTTCAACTACCCATCTTATCACTCAACGATTGGCTCTTCCATTTGATGAAAAAGAGGTGAAATTCAAACCTCAGACCATCAAGAATAATCGCGCTTTGGCGATTCCGTATGTGGATGTGCGGGTGATTCAAGATCGCTTGGATCAGGTTCTCGGTGTGGAAAACTGGCAGGATGAATTCCAACTATTGCCCGATGGTTCGGTATTGTGCAAACTCCAACTCAAGATTGGTGATGTTTGGATCACGAAAATGGATGTAGGGTCTCCCTCGGAACAATCCGACTCGGGGGATCGACTCAAAGCGGCCGTGAGCGATGCTCTAAAACGAGCGGCCGTCAAGTTTGGCATTGGGCGTTACCTTTATCGGCTTCCTCCTCTTTGGGTCGATTACGATGCAGCAAAACGGCAATTTGTTTCGCCTCCTCGGTTGCCCGATTGGATTCAGCAACCCGCCAAAACTTCTTCCCCCCCCCCACGC